>CALFYN010000408.1 GCA_937952345.1 uncultured Acidobacteriota bacterium | reverse complement strand
CGGGTAGAACTCGCCGGAAGCGCCAATAGGCTCCAAACACAAAAGCCGCAGGAGACAGAAGCCCCGGCGGCTGCGGAGGAAGCACTCGGACTGGCGAAGTCGACGCATTCGGTACAACACAACTGCTGGCGTTTTACGCATTGTGGCAGAAGCGTATAAAACATTCAAGCACTTTTTTGTTTGGAACAAAAAAACTTGAAATGTTTGGAGTGAGGGAGCGGGTTGCGCGGCGGGCGTAGGCTGGCATACTGGGAGGATGTTTCACCGGGCGACGATACGGGGCTGGCTGCCAGGGCTGATTCTGGCTGTGATGAGCGTGGGACTCATTGAGGCGCAGAGTTGGATGCAATGGGGGATGAATGCGCAGCATAGCGGAACTGTGCGTGTTGTGGGGCAGAATCCGGCGCGGCTGCTGGCGGAAGTGGTGCACGATCCGTGGTCGCAGTTGATTCAGGCCGAGGGTGGGGGCGATCTGTTCGCGCATTACCAGCCGGCGCTGGTGGACGGACGCGATGTGTACCTGGCGGTGAAGGGCGGGCGGTATGTGCCGTGCGTGCCGGCGGGGTCGGGGTTTCCGGCGCCGTGCGGATTCGCGGTGTGGGATACGCAGACGTGGGGGATGAAGCAACTGCGGTGGGTAGGGGATGAATTGCGGGAGCGGTGGACGTACGAGTCGGACTGGAAGCCGGCGCCGAATGCGGGTGTGCTGCGATGGGAACCGGTGTTTCATGGTGTGGTGTCGGACCGGTATGTGGCGATGCCGGCGGCGGGCGGCGATGTGATCCTGATCCGGCGGGGCAATGGAAGAATGGTGCGGCGCATCCAGCCGTTCGGCGCGGAGGTGGATGCGAACAAGTATGTGGTGGGTCCGTTGACGCTGGACGATCGGGGGAACCTTTACTACAACGTGCTGCAACTCGATCGGGATGATCCTTGGGGGACGCGTCGGGGAACGGATGTACAGGGGGCGTGGCTGGTGAAGATCAACCGGCGCGGCGAGGCGAGCATGGTGAGTTACAAGACGCTGGTGGCGGACGCACCTGTGACTTGCCGGGGGACGTTTGGGAATGAACAACTGCCGTGGCCGCCGTCGCCGGATGCGGTTCCGGCAAGTGTGCCTTGTTTGAGCCAGCGGCCGGGGGTGAATATCGCTCCGGCGGTGGCTCCTGATGGGACGGTGTATACGGTGAGCCGGGGGCATTCGGCGGCGGGGGCGCGGTATTCGTATGTGATCGCGGTGAATCCGGATCTGACAGTGCAGTGGACGGCGTCACTGCGCGGGCACTTGCGCGATGGCTGTGGTGTGGGACTGCCGGTGGGTGGCGCGGGGGGGTGCCGGGCGGGGACGGCGTCGAATGGGTTTGATCCGGCGACGAATGAATTGCCGGCGGGGCAGGTGTCGGACTTGTCGACCTCGTCGCCGGTGGTGACTCCGGATGGCGGGGTGCTGTACGGGGCGTTCACGACGTACAACTTTCTGCGCGGGCATCTGTTTCACTTTTCGGCGGCGGGAGAGTTTCGGGCAGCGCATGATTTCGGGTGGGACACGACGCCGGCGGTGTTTTCGCGGAGCGATGGATGGCATGTGGTGATCAAGGAGAACAACTATCCGATCGGGTCGTATTGTTTCGATCCGCGGTTTTGTCCAAGCCGTGGGAACGGGCCATATTACATCACACAGCTCAACCAGGACTTGAAGGTGGAGTGGCGGTTCCAAAACACAAATCCACAAGAATGTTTCCGGCGTGCGGACGGGAGTTTGTCGTGCGTGCCGGCGGCGCCGGGGGGATTCGAGTGGTGCATCAATGCACCGGCGGTGGATGCGCTGGGGAATGTGTTTGCCAACAGCGAGGATGGGAATTTGTATGTGATCGGTCAGGGCGGGAAAGAAGTGGGGCGGTTCTTTTTGAATCTGGCTTTGGGGGCGGCGTATACTCCGCTGTCGATCGGGCCGGATGGGCGGATCTATACGATGAACGACGGGAAGCTATTTATCGTGGGGGAATAGGGCACGGGATCTTTCGCAACGACCGCATGATCCATTTCCACTGCACTCTTCGCGTTTGAGGCAGAGGAAATCTTCGATGAGTGAACCTGAAAAAGGCATTCTACTTACTTGGGTAACCGCGATGACTGTCGTTTCGATCATTGGGGCACAACTCAGCATTTCGAAACGTTCTATTCATGCCGCAACCCCGGATTCTTACCGTGCACCGGCAACCGCGGACATTCTGAGGAGCATTGGTAAAGCCTACCGGTCGGGAGACGTGGTTACGGGCAAGACCTTGGCCGAAAGTATTACAGAGGAATCAGTTCGCAACCAGGCGATCGATTTACTTCGATTTCGGGATGCACGAACTGCGCTGGAGAATCACGATCTGGACACAACGTATCGCCTGGCATCGGAACTCCCCGCAAGTTTGAAGCGCTCGCTGTTGCTGGCCGGAATCGCATCGCAGCAGACCGCGGCCGGCGAGAAAGGTGCGGCGGAAATGAGTTTGGGCCGGGCTCTGGCTGAATGTGGGGAACTCAGCCCGCCGGTTCGAATTCGATTCCTTACCGTGGTGGCGCGGTTGTCCTTGGCCAACGATGCACAGGCCGGCGAATCGGTGCTACGGCAGGCAGTGCTCGCCTATCGCATGGCTCGAAAGGGCAATGTTCCCGGTTTGGGGGGAAGAAGCGGCCGTGAAGGTGGCACCCACGCGGGATTCTATGAAGTGGTACGTAGCGGATCCATCGCTTCTCAAGTCTTTCCATTGCACGTTCCAGGAGTACCTGCGGGGCATCTTGGCGAGTTGACTTTGGACCATTATCCAGTCAAGGGAGGTGGCCAATGACGTCGGGAATCGGTTTGCTGAAGATCTCAGCAATTTACCTGGCGGCGGGGAGCCTGCTGGGGCTCTTCATGGGGATCCGGCAGGATTTTGTCCTGACATCGGTCCACGTTCACGTTTCGCTGCTGGGGTGGCTTGCTTTCGCCGTCGCCGGAATGACGTATGTGCTGATACCGGCATGCGAGGCGAGTGCTCTGGCCAGGGTTCACTTTTTGGGGCACAATATCGGCTTTCCGGTGATGATGATTTCACTGGCCCTGTATGCCTATGGTTTTCGTGAGGCGGAAAAGGCGATCGCCGTATCGTCCACAGTGGTGGTGGTCTCGTTGCTGGTGTTCGTCGCAAATGTCCTGATCAACGCGCACAAGGAACCGTGAAAGGAATCGAGATTCCATGAACGGCAATCTGCTGAGCCGCGTCTATGAAAGACTTGATCTGGACGTTACTCCGCGTTCGGATGAAGAGGGTCTGCACCACCTGTACGAAGGATGGTGCAACAGCGTGCCGTTCGACAACGTGCTGAAGATGATCGCACTCCGCCGCGGCCTGGCTCTGCCGGGCCAAAAAGCAAGTGAGTTCTTCGGATGCTGGTTGTCGAGCGGTTCCGGTGGCACCTGTTGGGCGGGAGCTATTGCTTTCCGCGAGTTGTTGGTGGCATCCGGCTTTACGGCTCGTTTTGCGGCCGGCTCCATGTATGACATGGGTCTGGTCAATCATGGCACTGTGGTGGTCTCGCTAGGGCGAAGTGAATGGCTGGCTGATTCGTCGCTCATCAGCCCGGTCCCGCTTCGCCTTGGTGGAAGGGCTTACCGCTACTCGAATGGGGTGTCGACAGTGGAACTGGAGCCGGACCGTGGAGGGCATCTACTCTGGATGAATCCGCTACATCAGACGGGTTTCCTCAACTGTCGTATCCACCGCGGTGGCATAGGGCGCGACGAGGTTCTGGCTTATTACGAGGCAACACGGCACAAGAGCGCGTTCAACCAGCGCCTTTACGCGCGCCGGAATTACCGGAATCGCGTCATTCTGCTCCGCGGCAATTTGCGATTTGAGCAAACACAGGCGGGCATGACGGTTCAGGAGTTGACGGAGAATGATTTGCGTGAATCGTTGCATGCGGACCTTGGTTTCTCGGAGGAGTTAGTGGAAAACTGGACCAAATGCGGCGCGCTGGCGGATTCGATGAAACCGGCTAACGGCCCTGCTCCGCCGCCCGTGCGTGGGGTGCCTCCCTCGCTGCGGGCACCGTCGGGCGACAACGGCAGCTACACGTGTTGAGCATGACTAGCGGCCGAGGAGGCGGCGGACGTCCTGGCGGAGGGGCTCGACGGTTTTCGCGAAAACCATTTTGTAGGCGGTGCAGAAATAGTCGAGGTCTTCGAAGCGGTTGTGGGGGGCGTGGCGGGATTTGGGGCAGCCGCCGTGGCAGAGGGCTTCCCACTGGCACTTGGAGCAAACGGGGTGGCCGATGGCTTTGTTGTGGGCAAACTGGAAGCGGCGGGGGTTGCGGGCCATCTGGTCCCAGGTGTTGTGCATGACGTTGCCGAGCTTCCAGGTCTTCTCGACGAAGAAGTCGCAGGGGTAGACGTCGCCGTTGTATTCGACTACGGCGTAGCTGTCGCAGGTTTCATGCATGGTGCAGGAGCCGGGTTTTTGTCCGGCGAGCGCTTCGGCGAGGTTGTCGAAGAAGCGGATGCGCATGGTGCGGCGCTCGGGCCACCAGAGGTCGAAGGTTTCGCAGAGGAACTTGCCGTATTCTTCGGAGGTGATGGTGTAGGGGAGGCGGTTGCCGTGGCCGTCGAATTCGGAAAGGGGGATGTACTGCACGTTGTCGATGCCGAGTTTGCGGAAGAACTCGTAGATCTCGCGGGGGCGTGTGACGTTGACTTGATTGACGACGCAGAGGACGTTGAATTCGACGTTGTGCTTCTGCATAGTCTCGATGGACTGCATGACGCGCTTCCAGGTGGGGTGGCCGGCTTTGTTGACACGGTAGGTGTCGTGGATTTCCTGGGGGCCGTCCATGGAGATTCCGATTAACCAGTTGTAGTCCTTGAAGAGCCGGCACCACTCTTCGTCGATCAACATGCCGTTGGTCTGCAGGGCGTTGGAGATGTTGTGGCCGGGACGTCCGTAGTGGGTTTCGAGTTCGACGAGCTTGCGGAAGAAGGGGAGTCCGGCGAGCGTGGGTTCGCCCCCCTGGAAGGCGAACACGCTGTTGGGATAGGTGTAGGCGAGGAAGGATTGGACCATGCGTTCGAGGGTTTCGTGGGTCATGGTGCGGTGGGGGAGGGCCTGGTAGGGGTCCGTGGCGCGGTCGAGGTAGAAGCAGTAGGAACAATCGAGATTGCAGAGCGCGCTGGCTGGTTTGATAAGCAGGCTGCCGATCCGCGGCGTGTTGCCGAGAATTGGAGGGATCATAACTCGCAGTTTATCTTAGAAAGGATGGGTCACGTCGAAGAGATGCTTGCGCGGATGGATGGGCGGCTGCGCGCATTGGGCTCGGAGGAGGGGATCCGGTCGGCACGGCGGTTTTTTAAAGAGCCGGTGGATCCGTATGGAGTTGGGGCGCCGCGGATTCGCGCCCTGGCGCGCGAGGTGTACGGAGAGGTGAAGGCGTGGCCGGCGGCGGAGCGCAACAAGCTGTGCACGGGATTGTGGCGGACGGGGAGGCTGGAGAGCGGCGGGCTGGCGGCCGTTTTGTATGCGCGATTTGGGAAGCAGTGCGGACGGTGCGAATTCAAGTTGTTTGAAACATGGATTGATAAATATGTTTCGAACTGGGCGCACACGGATGCGGTGTGTACGCTGCTGACGGAGGCGGCGATTCGCAACGAGCCGGAGTTGGCGCGGGAGTTGGTGGGATGGACGGGGTCGAAGAATCGGTGGAAGCGCCGGGCGGCGGCGGTGAGCCTGGTGAAGGCAGGGCGGCGGGGAGAGCATCTGGAGACGATTCTGGAAGTGGCGGGGAGGCTGATGGAGGAT
>CALFYN010000407.1 GCA_937952345.1 uncultured Acidobacteriota bacterium | reverse complement strand
CTCTTCCAGAACGTCCTCATTCGCCAGCCTTCCAAAGACGAACTCCAGCGCATCGTCAAGCTCCATCGTGAAACCCGCGACGAGCTGAAGCGCGACGCCGCCGCCTCCCAGCGCTTGCTCCACTACGACCAGACCCTTTACGTCGAGGACCGCGAAGTCCACCTCGTCGGCGATTCCCGCAAGAATCCCGCCGAATGGCGTTACACCACCGAAGATCCCGGCCCCAACTGGCTGTCCCCATCCTTCGACACCGCGGCCTGGAAATCCGGTAAGAGCATGTTCGGTTTCCTCACCGCGAAGGAGCAACAGAAGGACATCGCCACCCCCTGGGAAACCGACTACATCTGGATGCGCTACGACTTCGACATGCCCGCACAGGCCATGGAAAACTTCCGCATCTACGCCAAGAATACTTCGGGCTTCGAGGTCTTCCTCAACGGGGTCCCCGCCGTTAGCTCCGTCCAGGATCGCGGCAGCCACTACGAGTACCGCGTCGCTCCCCAAGCCATCCAATCCCTCAAGCCCGGACGCAATACCATCGCCGTGAAATCCACCCGCACCTACGGCATGGGCAAGAATCAGTCCATCGACGTAGGCTTCGTCGCCGCCCGCCCACCGGACTACGCGCCCCAAACCAAAGACCTCGCCGACCGCGCCGCCTGGGTCGCCGTCGCCAACGCCATCCTCAATCTCGACGAAGCCGTCACCCGGAGATAACCATGCCTCACGATTTCACCGCCACTCGCCGCCACTTCTTCAGCCGCTGCTCGCTCGGCCTCGCCGGCATGTATCTCCGCTCGCTCCAGGCCCAGGAAAACCCGCTCGCCGCAAAGCAGCCCCCGCTTTCCGCCAAAGCGAAATCGGTCATCTATCTCCACATGGCCGGCTCGCCCTCCCAACTCGAATTATTCGACTACAAGCCCGAACTCCAGAAATACGACGGCAAGGATTGCCCCCAGCACCTGCTCGAAGGCAAGCGCTTCGCCTTCATCAAAGGCGTCCCGCGCATGATGGGCACGCCCTACAAATTCGCCAAACACGGCGGCAGCGGAGCCTACGTCAGCGAACTCCTCCCCAAGTTCAGCAAAATCGTTGACGATGTCACCATCATCCGCTCCATGACCACCGATCAGTTCAATCACGCCCCCGCGCAATTGATGCTGCACACCGGCAATCCGCGCTTCGGCTACGCCTCCATGGGCGCATGGGCCACCTACGGCCTCGGCACCGAAAATCAGGATCTCCCCGGCTTCGTCGTCCTCGTCTCCGGCGGCAACAACCCCGATGGCGGCAAGAGCCTCTGGGGCAGCGGCTTCCTTCCCTCCGTCTATCAGGGTGTCCAATGCCGCACCCAGGGCGACCCCGTGCTCTTCCTCAGTGACCCCGAGGGCATGAGCCGCAACATGCGCCGCAAAACCCTCGACGCCATCAAAGATCTCAATCAGCTTCAGCAAAAGCAGTACGGCGACCCCGAAACCCAGGCCCGCATCGCCCAATACGAACTAGCCTACCGCATGCAACTCTCCGTGCCCAAGGTCATGGACATCTCCAAGGAATCCGACGCCATCCACACCTTGTATGGCACCGAGCCCGGCAAAGTCTCCTTCGCCAACAATTGCCTCCTCGCCCGCCGTCTCGTCGAAAACGGCGTGCGCTTCGTGCAGCTCTTCCACTGGGGTTGGGATCACCACGGCTCCTCGCGCCGCGAAGACATCCGTTACGCTCTACCCCCACAAGCCAAAGTCACCGATCAGGCCATCGCCGCCCTCGTTACCGATCTCAAACAGCGTGGCCTCCTCGATCAAACCCTCATCGTGTGGGGCGGCGAATTCGGCCGCACCCCCATGCGCGAAAACCGCGGCGGCTCCTACGGCGAATTCATCGGCCGCGATCACCACCCCTACGGCTTCACCATGTGGCTCGCCGGCGGTGGCATCAAAGCCGGACTCAACTACGGCGAAACCGACGAAATCGGCTACTACGCCGCCGTCAACAAAGTCGGCGTCCGCGACCTGCAAGCCACCATCCTCAACCAAATCGGCCTCGACCCCTACACCCTCAGCTACCCCTTCAACGGACTCAACGCCCGCCTCATCGGACCCACCGACGAAGGCAAAGTCATCAAGGACATCCTCGTTTAAACCATGCTCACTGCCGCAGGATCGAAAGCGCGCCAGGCCCGCCTCAGCGAAGCCATCGAACAAAACGGCTGGGATTTGTTTCTAACCACCGATCCCCGCACCGTCTATTACTTCACCGCCGAGTTCCACTCCCCCGATACGCCCGTTGCTTATCTCCAGCACTCCAGCGGCCGCACCGAACTCCTCAAGCCCGAAACCTATTCCATCCAGCGAGTCGTCGATTACCCCGAAGACGAACTCCGCTCCGCCATCCTGGACCTTGTCCGCAACAGGCAAGCTGGCGTCGAAATGCGCACCTGCCCCGTACACATCGAGGAAGCCGAAGACGCCACCCACGTCATCCTCCGCCTGCGCAAGAAGAAAGAGCCCGACGAAATCGAAGAAATCCGCTCGGCCCTCGAACTCAACGCCGTGGCCTACGATGCCGCCAAGGCCGCCATAGCCCCCGGACTCCGCGAAATCGATGTCTACACCGCCATGTACGACGCCATCGTCAAGAAAGCCGGAACCGCCGTCGAGTTCAAAGGCGACTTCGCCTGCGGCGAGCGTTGCATCAAAGGCGGCGGTCCGCCCACCGATCGCGTCATCCAACCCGGCGACCTCTACATTCTCGATCTCTTCCCCGCACCGGCCTATTATTTCTCCGACACCTGCCGTACGTTCTCCGTGGGCCCGCCCACCGAAACCCAGCTCCGCGCCTGGGCGCTCGTCAAGCAGGCGATGCAGACGGCCGAAGCCCTCATCCGTCCCGGCGTCAGAGCCCGCGACGTCTACCACGCCGCGAAGCAAATCCTGGATAGCGATCCGCAATTCGCCAACACCTTCTGGCACCACCTCGGCCACGGCATCGGCCATCGCGGCCACGAAGCCCCGCGCCTCATCCCCGGCACCGACGACATCTTCGAAGAAGGCGACGTCATCACTCTCGAACCCGGCGTCTACTCACCAGCCCTGCAAGGCGGCATCCGCATCGAAGACAACTACGTCGTGCGCGCCGATGGCCTCGAAAACCTCTTCCACTACCCCCACGGACTCTAAGCGGCGGCTACAAACGTTCCACCCACTCAGCCACAATCTGAGCCACCTGTTCCTCCTGCCCCGTGTACATATGGTCCGCATCGCGAATCATCACCGTATCCACCCGCTTCGGCCGCTGCGCCAGCTTCTCCACCGCTGCCCGCAGCACCTGCAAATCCTCCTCCGATCCCACCTGTGCCTCATTCGTTCCAAAAAACGCCAGCAGCGGACATCGTACCCGCATCACCGCCGGCTGCTCTATCCGCGTCCCAAAGAAATCGCGAAACTCCGGCGCAGCGTCCACCGTGTCCAGGTAGGTAGC
>CALFYN010000406.1 GCA_937952345.1 uncultured Acidobacteriota bacterium | reverse complement strand
TCTTACGGTTTCGCGCTGGAGGATCGTAAAGCGCAGGTTGTGGTTCCCTCGCTGGATGCCGTGCAGGAGTTCAAGATTCAGACCAGCAACTATTCCGCCGAGTTCGGTCGTACGGCGGGCAGCATGATGAACATCAGCATCAAGTCGGGTACGAACCAGATTCACGGCAGCGTCTTTGAGTATCTCCGCAATGAAGTACTGGATGCGCGCGACACGTTCAGCTATGTCGATCTGAACGGTGACGGAAAGGCCGATCCGCCGCCGCTGCGCCAGAATCAGTTCGGGTTCACCATCGGCGGACCGCTCATTCGCAACAAGACGTTCTGGTTCGGGAGTTGGGAAGGGTTGCGGCTGCGGCAACCGCAGTCGTTCCTGGAGACTGTTCCGCTGGCCAATGAGAGGGCCGGTGTTTTCGATCAGTCCTTTCACGGCGCCGTGCGCGATCCGCTCACAAACCAACCGTTCGCGAATAACACGATTCCCCGTTCCCGCATCGATCCCGTTGCCGAGAAGCTGAGTTCCTTCTGGCCGCTGCCTAATTTCACCGGATCGGGGGCGCGCGCCAACTACGTATCTTCGGCGCCATGGAAGCAGACGCGCGATCAATTCGACCTTCGCGGCGACCACAATTTCAATGGCAACAACAAGATGTTCGCTCGAGTGAGCCTGACGCGCTTCCAGAACGATCGGTACCCCGCCCTGCCGCTGCCGGCCCGTGGCGGGCAGGCGTTCGAGTGGAACAGCTTCAACAATCCAGCCCGCAGCGCTGCGCTGTCCTACACGCGCATCCTTTCGCCATCGCTGGTCAACGAAGCACGCGCCGGCTTCTCGCGGCTGAACGTGATCGCCGATGTGTTCGCCGACTCGTGGCTTGCACCGGAGATCGGATTCCGCTTGCCGCGCACCGACGACCGCATCAACGGACTGCCGCGGTTCACGTTCGGCGGCAGGCTGGGATATACGTCCATCGGCGAATCGCTCTCCGCGCCAACGCAGAAAATCAGCCAAAACTGGCAGTTTCTCGACAACATCACCTGGGTTCGCAACAATCACACACTCAAAGCGGGCGTGGATGTGCGGCTCACGCGCGCCGATAATTTCAGCGCCCAATCGGCGCACGGCGATACGAACTTCAACGGTCGCTATACGAACGTGAGCTTTGCCGACTTCCTCCTCGGATGGTCGAACTCGTTCGCGCAAACCAACCTGCAGTATGTTGACGGGCGCTTTCACAGCTACATGTTCTACGTGCAGGACGATTGGAAAATCACTCCCAATTTCACGCTAAACCTGGGCATCCGTTATGAGCTGACCACTCCGATGTGGGATAAACGCGACCGGCAGAACAACATCATCCTGACGCCCGGCGCCGATTTTGGCAAGCTGATCTACGCGGGACGGCAGGGTGGATCCATCTCCGATCGCGCCCTCATCGATCTGGACACCAACAACTGGGCGCCGCGCATCGGCTTCTCCTGGCGTCCGATGGAGAAATGGACGGTGCGTGCCGGTGCCGGCCTATTCTATGGAGGACTTGACCGTATTGGCACGGGAGCGCGAATGATGGCCAACTGGCCGTTCAATGTGCGCAAGACGCTGGCCTCAACGCCAACCGTGCCTGCGATGATCCTGCGCAACGGAGTGGGCGACGATTTTCTCAATCCGGGAACTACTCTGCCCGCTAATTCCAACTTGTTTCACTGGACGAAGAACTTCCCCATCACTCAGATCGCCCAATGGAACTTCTCCGTGCAGCGCCAACTGACCGCAACACTCGCGCTGGAAACAGCGTACGTGGGTTCCGGCACCAGCTATATCCGCGACAACTACAATATCAACGCGCCCTATCTGGGCAGCCCGGCGACCGAGATCCAACGCCGCCTGATCCCTTCGATCAACGCCATTCAGTATCACTCGCCGTACGGCCATTCGACCTACCATGGCCTCGATGTTCAGTTGGACAAGCGATTTGCGCAGGGATTCAGCTTCACGGGATCGTATGGCTGGGGGAAAGCGATTTCCAATGTCGGCGAACAATTCGGCCCGGACATTGGCATGCAGGATATCTGGAACTTTGACGCCAACCGCGGCACGACGGGCTTCAACATCCGCCACCGGTTTGCCGGAAGCTACCTTTATGAACTTCCCTTCGGCAAAGGCCGGCGGTGGGGCAACTGGGGCGGCGTGACCAACGCCATCGCGGGGGGATGGCAGATCAATGGCATCACTTCGATGCGAACCGGCCTGCCATACAACCCGACGCTTGCCAATCCCGCCGCCGCCCTCGGCACCGCGGCGGTGCAGCAGTGGCGCCCCGACCGCATCGCCACCGGAACGGTGGACAGTCCCAATCCCGAGCGGTGGTTCGACACTACGGCCTTCCGCCGTCCTTGTGATGGAGGCGTTTGCCGGCTCGGGAGTGCGGGCTCGAACTTCCTCACCGCAGGCGGCCAGGTCAACACCGACTTCGGTCTATTTAAGATCTTCCAAATCAGCGAGCGCATGCGGTTGCAGTTCCGGTGGGAGGCGTTCAATTTGTTCAACACTCCGGCGTTCAGCCGGCCGAACGGCAATCTCGACAGTCCCGACGTTGGCAAAGTGCGGGGCACGGACTCCATCCCCCGCGTCATGCAATGGGCACTGCGCCTCCAATTCTAAGGCCGCCGTTCGCTTACAATCGGTCATATGCGGCTGATCCTCTGTTTCTCTTTCTGCCTCTGGGCCCAGGCGGAAAACTGGCCTCAATGGCGCGGACCCAATCTGGACGGCACCAGCGGGGAAAAGAATCTTCCCGTTTCCTGGAGCAAGACGGAGAACGTCGAATGGCGGCTGGAACTGCCGATGCGCAGCGGCTCCACGCCCATCATTTGGGGGGAGCGGATCTTTCTGAATGTCGCCGATGGTGACAACCTGGAGTTGTGGTGCCTCGACCGCACGAAGGGTGACATCTTATGGAAGAAGGCTGTCGGCGGAGGCAATTACAAGATCAACAAGCAGAACATGTCGTCGCCCTCGCCTGTGACCGACGGGCGCAACGTCTACGTGATGGCCGGCACGGGAATCATCAAGGCCTTCGATTTCGCCGGAAAAGAGCAA
>CALFYN010000405.1 GCA_937952345.1 uncultured Acidobacteriota bacterium | reverse complement strand
TAGACGCTCATGACAATCCTCTCCCGCTCCGGCGGGAGGGTCAAAATACCCACATTGGAATGCACCAATGCCAAGCCGTTTAACTTGTTGGACCGTGCCGTGAAGAATGCCGTCCGCACACCCGGCGTTCCGTTGAAGAGATTGGTACCTATGCCTTCAATGGCCGGGAAATACATCAGCACCTCCGTATTGAGGCTTCCGTCCAGGATGACCCGCCCCACGGCTTGGCCTGCAATGATCCCCAAGGGTGCAGTCGCAACTTCTCCCTGTCCCGGCAGCTTTGAAAGGCCGCCCCATACCAGCAACAAGCCGAACAATAAGGCACTGATCTTGCGCTTCATGTAACCCTCCGGATTTCGAACTGGATTGATTTGCGGATATCCGCAGCCCAAGTATGCCCTTGAACCTTGTTCAATCCAGTAAGGGAACGGTAAGTAATTGGTAAGGTTCGCTCATGGGGAATCGGCCTTGGCATCGCCGCAACCCTGTATCATAGAGAATTCCCCTCATGGCAAAGAAAAGCACTCCCAAGAAGCCCGCGCCGGAAGTGGTGCGTTACCAGGATTCCGGTGTGAACATCGATGAAGCGGACCGCGCGGTGGGGTTCATCCGCGGGTTGGCGAAGAAGACGTTTTCGAAGTCGGTGCTGACCGGCATTGGGAGCTTCGGCGGCGGGTTTCATCTGAAGGGCTGGAAAGACCCGGTACTGGTGAGCTCGATCGATGGGGTGGGCACGAAGCTGAAGGTTGCCTTCCTGGCCGGGAAGCATGACACCGTCGGGCAGTGCCTGGTGAATCATTGCGTCAACGATATTGCCGTGCAGGGGGCGCGGCCGTTGTTCTTCCTGGATTATTTCGCTGTGGGCAAGTTGCAGGCGGAAGTGGCTCGCGATGTGATCAGCGGGATGGCCGTGGCTTGCGAGCAGAACGGGTGCGCGCTGATCGGTGGCGAGACGGCGGAGATGCCGGGGATGTACGCCGAGGGCGAATACGACGTGGCGGGGTGCATTGTCGGAGCGGTGGACCGGAAGCGGATGATTACCGGCGAAGCGGTGAAGCCGGGGGATGTGTTGATTGGATTGCCATCGACGGGGTTGCATACGAATGGCTACTCGCTTGCCCGGAAGCTGCTGTTTGAGGTGGGCGGATACAAGGTGGACAGCGAGGTGGCGGAGTTGGGTGGCACGGTGGGGGCGGAGCTGTTGAAAGTGCACCGGAGTTATCTGGGGGCGATCACGTTGTTGCATGATGCCGGGCTGCTGAAAGCAGCGGCGCATATTACCGGCGGGGGGATTACGGACAATCTTCCCCGGGTGTTGCCGAAGGGGACCGGGGCGGAGATCGATACGTCGGCGTGGCCGGAATTGCCGGTATTTACGCTGCTGAAGAAGCTGGGAAATATGCCGGAGGACGATTACCGGCGGACGTTCAATACCGGGATTGGGATGGTGCTGGTGGTGGGTGAGAAGAAAGCGGCGAAGGCGGTGAAGTTGCTGGAGAAGGCGAAGGAACAGGTGTTCGTGATCGGGCGGATTACGAAGGCCGGGAAGGGCGCGAAGGTCGCCTACAAATGAGGCGGCTGGGGATACTGCTGTCGGGGCGCGGGTCGAATTTTCAGGCGATCGCGGATTCGATTGCCGCCGGGCGGTTGGATGCGGAGATCGCGGTGGTGATTGCGAACCGGGCGGAGGCTCCGGGGCTGGCGATTGCGCGGGAGCGTGGGCTGACGGCGGTATGCATTCCATCGCGCGGGCTGGAACGGGAGTCGTATGACCGGCTGCTGCTGGAGGAACTGGCGAAACACTCGGTGGATGTAGTGTGTCTGGCCGGGTATATGCGGTTGCTGAGTGCGGCGTTTATCCGGGCGTATCCGCTGCGGATTCTCAATATTCACCCGTCTTTGCTGCCGGCGTTTCCGGGGTTGGATGCACAGCATCAGGCTTTGGAGCATGGGGTGAAGTACTCGGGGTGTACCGTGCACTTTGTGGATGAGGGATTGGACAGCGGGCCGATTATCCAGCAGGCGGTGGTTCCGGTGGAGGATGGGGATACGGAGGAGACGCTGTCGGCGCGGATTCTGAGGGAAGAGCACCGGATTTATAGCGAGGCTCTGGGGGTGGTGTTGAGCGGGAAGTTCCGGGTGGAGGGGCGGCGGGTGGTTCGGGGTTGATTCGCTAAAATTCCGTCGATTCTCTGAGAGAAGTTTCGGCCTGACGCCCACTGTAGGATTTGAGACCGATTCACAAGGACCTGGACCGGCGGTTGAAAGCCTTCCCCGAGGAGGCCCCGCGCATCTTTCTGCACATGATTCACGTCCTCGACCGGAACGCTGAGGCGACTGTCGAAATTCTATCCACCGAAACCTCCCCGCCCGTGAAGATCCCGGACTTCGTCGCCCGGATCGGAATGCCGGAGCGGGACAGCTTTTTGCTGCACACGGAATTCGAAGCGGTGTGGAATAGCCGCGTGCCCCGCATCGTCGCCCGCCGCGGCGCCAGCCTGGCTTGGCAATACGAATCTCCCGTGCGCTCCATTGTGGTGATAATCCAGCGCGACGGATGCCCGGCTACGCTGCCCTGCGAAGGGGAGTACATCATCGGGAATACGCGCACGACGCATCCATTTGAAACGATGAAGATTTGGGAGATGGATCCACAAATCCTGCTGGAATCCGGAGATTCCCGTTTGATGGTATGGGCAGTGCTGATGAACTCGAGCGACGAGGAAGTACGGATGGTGTTCCGGAATGCATTGTCCAGTGGCGATGAGGATCTGATCAGCAGGCTGTTCACGTTTGTGGGAGTCCGGTATGATAAGGACGAGGCCGAGCGACTCAAGGAAGCTTGCAATATGGGAATCATGGAAGCGATTGAAGAGGTGTCCTGGTACGCGCAAGACATCAAGAAGGCGCGGCGTGAGGGCATTGAGCAGGGTATCGAGCAAGGTATCCAGCAAGGAATCGAGCAGGGAATCGAGCAGGGACGCCTCGAAGCGCAAGCCCAAGCTCGCAGGGTACTTCGCGCGGGTTTGGCGGCGAAATACCCTGGTCTTGAATCCATGTGCGAAATTGACGCGATCGTGGAGGTTGCCTTGCTGGAGAAACTGCTGCTTGAGCATGTGATTGGAGCGTCTGACCGAGGGAAGGCTGAGCGAGCTATCCTCGAGGCGGCAGGCGCGAACGCCGCGGGCTGACCGGAGTAGCCGGGTCGGCGCAAGGTGGGTGGTCAGGGATTGATCAGTACGGATGTTCCGATGAAGGGCGGGGTGTTGTTGGGGCCGGGCTGGGCGGCGGACATGTTGGAGTAGAGCACCTGGAGTTGCCAGTTGCCGTCGGGCATGTAGGCGAAGTTGTCGTCGAGGCGGCTGGTTTCGTCTTCGGTGAGCGGAGTGCCGTCATCGTAGAGGAAATGAACCGGGCGTGAGTTGGCCTTGGGCTCCCAATCTTCGAAGTTCACGATGTCTGTTTCCGAATCGTTGTAGATGAGGCGGATGGGTTTGCGGGCCGGGCCGGGGCCTTGGGGTGTGTCGGGGTGGTGGTTGAAATACATCTTGTAGCGATTGCCGCCGAGGTGCATGGGGGCCATGGCCTGCATGCCGGTCATGAGCTTGGGGCAGCCGTCCTCCTGGTATTGCACCTGCCAGCGCTCGCCGTCGTAGACGGCGTAGCCGAAGTTGAAGCCGGCGGTGGAGCAGCGGAGGCCGGAGCGATATTCGGTGGTGAAGAGGAGGAAGGTGCCGGGTGCGCCGTCCCAGGCGCGGCCGTCGCGATTGGGCCAGGCGACTTTAAATTGGCGGGCGTTGGGGACGTTGGGGTTGGCTTGGCCGCCATCGAGATCGACGCCGATGACGATGGTGGGTTCGCAGCCTCCGCCGGGGGCGAAGTCGTCGAAGGTGCTGCAACGGGTGGCTGCGCCGCGGTGGAAATCGCGTGCAATGTAGCCGTCTTGGGAGTCGAGAGAGAGGACTCGGGTGCGGCCGTCGGTGGCCTGGGATTCGAAGAAGAGGCGGACGGAGCCGTTCGTCATGGGGACCGGCTGAAATAGCGCGAGTTGGGCGGAGAGGTTGGGGGTGTTGGGGCAAACGACGTTAGGCGCCCCGCAGACGCGGAGGAGGCCGAAACCGGAGACGGGGCGGAATTCGGTGAAGTCATCGGTGGCGAGTTGCTCGCCGATCTTCATGCCCTTTTCGTCGCCTTGCAGGGGGACGTAGTAGAGCTGGACTTTGCCCGCGAGTTCCTCACCGGCCCAATCGCCGTAGCGAAGGGCGGAGGCGTTGACGTTGCCATCGATGATGAGTCGCTTGGCG
This sequence comes from uncultured Acidobacteriota bacterium, assembly GCA_937952345.1. GTDB lineage: Bacteria > Acidobacteriota > Terriglobia > Bryobacterales > Bryobacteraceae > CADEFT01. Next base: position 4,461 of record CALFYN010000405.1, on the reverse strand, counting down.
TTACGGAAGGAGTTGCCTGTGCCGAGGACTCGCCAGTATTCGGCTTCGGTGGTTTGTGTGGACTCAGAGATGGTTGTGCAGGTGGCTTCGATGCAAGCTTCGACGGTGATGGCGTATTCGGTGGCGGATTTCAGCTCTTCGAGGAGGATGGAGGAATCTTCGCGAGGGATGGGCACGTTGACGGTGTGGCGGCCATCGGTGGCGGTGACGCGGTAGTAGTGGGCGGTGGGTTGGGATTGCCAGGAGACTTTGAGTTGGGAGGAGGAGCGGTAGGTCTTGCCGGCGAAGGTGTACTCCTGTTGGGCGAAGCAGGTGAAGACGAGCAGATAGAGACAGCGCCACATGCTGGGTAGGACGAGAATACCGGGTTTTGGTTTACAAGCCCGCCCATCCGGCCTGGCCCGACCTGGAGGTCGGGCCGCAGCCGAGGGCGCCTGCCCCATGGTTTTGGGGGAACTAGAAGGACAGGCGAAGCGTGAACTGGATCTGGCGCGGAGTCCAGTAAGACGTTTGGCGGAGTTGGATGCCGTCGGATGAGCCGGGGTTGGTGAGCCCCTGCATGTTGAAGGCATTGAACGCGTCGATGTTGAAGCGCAGGCGGAAGCGTTCGCTCAACTGGAAGATCTTGTAGAGCGACATGTCGGTCTGCCAGTTGTAGGGGCCCATGAGGAAGGTCCGGTTGTAGGGATGTGCTCCGGCCGGACCGGGGTTGAAGGCCGTGGTGACCGTGCGGCCGTTGTTGAGCGGGACGCTGACGTTGTTGTTGCCGAACTGGGGCTGTCCCGGGGTGTTGTTGATGGGGGCGAGGTAGGGCTTGTAGTTTGCGGGCAGGCCCTGGACGCCACGGGTGGCGTTGACGAGGTTGGGGGCGATGTAGCCGTTGAACCAGAGGTAGCCTTCACGGCAGACGCCGCTGCGGCAATCGGTAACGGGAACCTTTTCCTTGAACATCTCGATGGGGTTGGTTTCGCCCCAGTTGCCGGAGGAGACGAGGAACATCTGGGACCGGAACTCGCCGGTGAAGGCGAGCTGGAAACCGCCGAGGGCGGCATTGACGAAGCGGTTGGCGTTGCCGAGGAAGCGCTTGCCTTTGCCGACGGGGACATCGACGATGCCGTTGAAGTTGACGCGGTGCAGGGGAATGGCCGAGTCGGTGTTGTAGAACTGGTAGCGAATGAACTCGCGGTTCGGCTTGAGCGGGTTGCCGATGTTGATGTCGGCGGGGATCACGCCGGGGGCGTAGACGTCCGGGTGATTCAGTACGTTGTCGCGGAAGGTGTTGCCACCGACGCGGAAGGCGCGCGAGTAGACGTAGAAGACCTGGTAGCCGAAGCCTTTCTTGAAGGGGCGCTGGTAGTTCAACTGGAGGGCGCTGTTGTTGGACCAGCCGTACTTGGTGGAAACCACGTTGCCGCCCCAGGTGCGGTTGTCGTAGGGGCGCGTGGCCACGCTGGCGAGGGCTCCGGTGGGGGGTGTGGTTCCCGTTCGCACCTGCCAGACGTAGGCGGACGGAGCGTTGTTGTACTGGAAGTTCTGATCGAGGTTATCGCCGTGGGTGAAGACGTAAGTAGCACGGAAGACGGAGCCGTCCCGGAAAGGCTGCTCAATGGTGAAGTTGGCGGTGTCGACGGTGGCGGGGGGATATTCAGCGTCGAGAGTGGTGCTCATGGAGATGCCGGGCAGCAGGGCGTTCACGGTGCTGGAGTCAACGACATCGCGGCTGTTCTGGCCTGCGACGACGGACACCGGCGCACGCAGGAGGTAGTTGGGGAGTCCGTCGGGGGACTGCTGTGCCGAGTTGTAGTTTTGCGAGTACGTCGCGATGAAGGGATAGACGGAGGTGAGATAGCGCACCGAGTTGCGGATGGGCACGGGGTAGAGATACCGGCCGTAGCCGCCGCGAATGACCGTGCCACCTTTGCCGAAGGACGGCACCCAGGCGAAGCCGACGCGGGGGAGGATGTTCTTCCAGTATCCGTGGAAGCCGGCCTCGGGAATGCCCGCTTCCTGGGGCGTCATGAACTTGGCGCCGAGGTTGCGGAGGTTGGCGATGATGGAGGGCGTGGTGTAGCCGATGTCGTAGTAGTGCTCCAGGGGGTGCTTGAGCACGATGGCGTTCTTCTCGCGGCTGAAGGTGGCATAGTTGCCGCCATCGGAATAGGGCGCGGGGAGGCCTTCCCAGCGGAGGCCGAGGTTGAGAGTGAGGGTGCGGGAAACGCGGTAGTTGTCCTGGAGATAGAGGGCGAACTGCTGCAGGCGAGAGCGTCCGAAGGGGGCGTTCCTGCGCTGCGAGTAGCTGCTGGCGGCGCCGAGGAAGAAGTCGGCGTCCTGGTAGCCGGTGTTGGGGCGGGGGTTGTAGTTGGCGCCGGTGGTTGGATCGTAGACGGCGGTGGCCATGCGGGAGAATGCGATCTGGTCCGGGGAGCGGTCCGAGAGGTAGCCGAAGCGCTCGTGGCGGTAGCGTCCGCCGAAAGCGAATTGGTGCTTGCCCTGGATCTTATTGAAGTTCTGATCGATGTTGTCGACGCGCTGGTTCATGCCGTAATTCCACTGGGAGCCGCCGTAGGGCATGATGAGGTTGGTGCCGATGGCGGGGAAGCCGGTCTGGCCAAAGTTGTTGGGGAGGCCGAGCTGAGCTTCGTAGTTACCCTGGGAGACGGGGTTGCCTTCGACGTACATGCTCTGCCATTGCTGGCTGAGGATGGTTTCCGAGAAGAAGGTGGGGGAGATGGTACGGGTCCAGCCGAGCGCGTGGCTGACGGTGGCGACGGGGACGGACTGGTAGCCGGTGGCTCCGGCGGGGAGTCCGCCGCCTTCGATGTTGGCGGGCGAGGCGCTGGGGTAGTTGCGGAGGGCCTGCTGGTGCTGGCGGATGTCGGTGAAGCGCACGTACACGCGATTGTTTTCGTTGAAGACGTGGTCGAGGCGGGTGGTGATGTTGGGCACCGTTCGTGTCGTCTTGTTGACATCGACGAGGTTGGCGTTGACGAGCGGGTTGTCGGGGCGGTTTGGCGAGGGCGTGGCCGCGTACAAGGTTTTGGCGAGTGGGCTGATGCGGGCGAGGGGGATCTGGTTATTGGCGAAGGGCAGGCGGGCATACTGGTTGGCCGCGCCCTGGGTGGTGCCGGGATCGTACAACTGCTGGAGGATGCCTTGCGAGGTGACCAGGCCGCTGAAGTCGCCCTGGCGCATGGGGAGAGTGGGCACGCGCACCAACTGGTTGGCGTCCTGGCGGAGCGAGTAGCGCTCATAGGCAAAGAAAAAGAAGGTGCGGTTTCTGCCGTTGTAGATTTTGGGGAGGATGATGGGGCCGCCGACGGAGCCTCCGAACTCGTTGCGGACGAGGTGCGGGGCGGCGAAGTTAGCCGGATTCTGGCGGGCGCGGGCGATGCCGAAGTAATTGTTGCGGGCGGTCTCAAAGAGGCTGCCGTGGATTTTGTTGGTCCCGGACTTGGTGGTGAGGATGACGGTGCCGGGGGTGGAGAATTGGGCGCTGGAGTTGAGGGTTTCGAACTTGGCTTCCTTTACGGCGTCGGGATCGGGGAGGGAAGCCTGCGAGGTATTGCCGACGCTTCCGAAGTTACGGTTGGTGATGGGTGCGCCGTCCTGTGAATATTCGAGGGCTTCACCCATGAGGCCGTTGGCGCGGGTGCCGTTGGCTTCGATGCCGGGGACGGTGCGCTGGGCGAGTCCGAGGACGTTGCGGCCGTTTTGGGGGAGCTGGTCAATGCGGTTGGAATCGAGGTGGGTGCTGACGGTGCCGCTGTCGTAGGTGGCGAGCTGGACGGTTTCCGCGGAGACGGTGACCTTTTCGGCGACTTCGCCGACGGAGAGACGGGGATTGAGGACGAGGACCTGGGCGTTTTGGAGGGTGACGGTGGTCTGGTAGTCGCGCATGCCCGGGGAGCTGAATGTGATGGTGTAGGTGCCGGGGAAGAGCCCGCGCACGGCGAAGAAGCCGACCTCGTTGGAGGTGGAATCGGTGGCGACGTTGGTTTGCGTGTTGACGACGTGGACGCGGCAAGCCGGGATGGCTGCGTCGGAGGCATCCTGGACGGTGCCCTGAATGGCGCCCGCGCCGCTCTGTGCGAGCGCTGACGGCGTGTGGCTGAGCATGGAGGAAAACATGGCGAGCGACAGAAACATCGCGGCCTTTGAACGAGGCAGTGTAAACATTGAGCTAACCCCTTCCAATGTTGCTAGGTAGGAACCCCTGAATATCGGCGATCGTGTTTCTTCAGGCGGGCGGAAGACTCGTGTGTCAACGCAGATCGCCACCCCTGAAGACAAATCCAGAGAAACATACAGTTTTATCTGGATCTGGTTTTTCAGTATATAGGGGGTGGCCGGCGGGGTGCAACTGACCGTCGATGCCCGTGCTGCCGAAGGCGTGATCATCAATACCTGCGGCGTTATCTGAGATGCCAAACAGGAGGCCAGTAACAGCATCATCGAACACTG
>CALFYN010000404.1 GCA_937952345.1 uncultured Acidobacteriota bacterium | reverse complement strand
CGCTTGCCGATGTCGGGCGGGGGAGGCTGGTCGTGGGCGACGGTTCCCGGCTACGTTCCCAAGCCCGAAGAGGACAACATCGTCTACCATGCCTGGGTTTCCCCCGGCTATCTCCGGACGGCAGGAATCGATCTGGTGGCTGGCCGCGACTTCGAAGAAAGGGACCGCGTCTGGCCGTTCAAAGTCATCATCGTAAGCGAATCCTTTGTGCGGCACTATTTCGAGGGCAAGAATCCGATTGGTGCAAGAGTACGAGTCACGCACGATCCCCGGTTTGTCGAGATCATCGGCGTTGCACGCGATGTCAAGTACCGGAACCTCAGAGAGCCCCTCTGCGATGTGGCCTATACGCCAAGTGTGCGGAGCCGCGGAGGGACTATCATCGCACGGCACGCTCGCAGTGGAAATCAAGCCGCGGCAACACAGGAGTTGCGGTCCGCCGTGATGGCGGCGTCGAAGGAGGCTGTGATTGAAGCCGGTGCGCTGGAAGAAGTGATCCAGCGCTCGCTGCGGCGCGACCGTCTGGTAGCGCAGCTTTCCGCGGTTCTCGGGATTCTCGGCCTGCTGCTGGCGGCAATCGGGCTGTACGGGGTGATGGCGTACGAAGTTGCCAGCCGCTCCCGTGAAATCGGAATCCGGATGGCTCTTGGGGCTGGTTCGTGGAGGATTATGCGAACTGCACTTGGCGAAGCGGTCCTGGTTACAGGGCTTGGCGTGCTGGTGGGCTTTCCTGCCTCCGCCGCCTCGGCACACCTCATCAAGTCACTCTTGTACGAGGTTACACCTGTGGACCCAGTGGCCTTCGCCGCGGCTGCGGCGCTGCTGTCCCTAACCGTACTGATCGCGGCGATGTTGCCGGCGCGCCGGGCCACGGGGCTGGACCCGGCACAGTCGCTTCGCTGCGATTAGAGGGCGAAGAACTGGTGGATCCAGCGGGCGCTGGCTTCGAGGTCTTCGCGCTCACGGGCGACCATTTGGTCTTTGGGCGGTGCGACGTGCGGGGCGGGGGTGCCTTTTTCGGCTATGGCGAGGAAGCGGGCGAATTCGTGGGCCGGGGTGTTGGGGAAGGCTTCCCAGAACTTGCGGTCGTAGATATTGTGCGTGCGCTGGCCGCCGACGATGATCTCAAGCGAGAGGGCTTTGCCGGGGCAGAGTTGGGCGAACTTGCGGACCCACTCATCGATGCCGACGTTGCCTTCGCCCATGCGGCTCCACTTGACGACGATGCCGTCAGGAGATTTCCAGACGTTGCTGTCGCGGACGTGGCTGGTGAGCACGTAGGGATGGAGATGCTCCATGGTGACGTGGGGATCTTCGAGGGCCCAGACGGGGTTGCCGGAGTCGAGGCAGGCTCCGACGAAATCCTTGCCGGCCTCCTCGATTAGGGTTTTGAGCTCGCGGCCCTGCATGTCGCCGGCATGATTTTCGATGGCGATTTTGACGCCGGCATCGAGGAAACGCTGGCGCAAGGGGCGGAGGGCTTTGACGGCGCTTTCGATGTTCTGGTCGATGGCTCCGCCGGCGCGGTCGGCGGAGGTGCCGAGGAAGGCGCGCACGATTTTGGAACCGGCGGTTTGGGCGGCGCTGAGCATGCGCAGCAGTTGCTGTTCGGCGGTCCCCTGGGTGGCGTCAAAGGCCTTGGAGGTGGGGCAGATGGAGCGCATGCCGAGTTCGAGTTCGATGGCGAGCTTTTCGGCGTGGGCGCGTACCTTCTTGAGGTGCTCCGGTTCGAGGCTGCCGATGAAGCGGATTTCCGAGAAATGGACGACGGTGGCCTTCCATTTGGCGCAGTAGTCGAGGTACTGGAAGGCGTCCCAACCCTGGGAGCGGATGCTGAAGAGGTCGATGCCGAAGCGCACGGGCATACTCCTTTGCTGGGCGGCGGAGAAGGCGGCGGAGGCGGCCATGGTCAACGCGGATCTGCGGGTCATGAGGAGGTTACCTTGTGAGGGGGGTGACGATGAATTTGCGGAACTCGACGCTGCCGTGATCGCCCTGGAGGATGAAGGGTCCGGGCTCGCCTTCATTGGCGTCGACGGCGACGGCGGTGAGTCCTTCGATTTCGCCTTCGACGACCTTTTTCCCGTTGAGCACGACCTTGACGTGGCGGCCAACGAGGCGGATGTCGAAGGTCTGCCATTCGCCGGGCTTGCGGCTTGCGTTTTCGCTGGGGGCGATGCGGCTGTAGAGGGCTCCGTTGTTGTGGGCGTTCTGTTTCTCGCCGTAGTCTTCGAGGATCTGGATTTCGTAGCGGCCGCGGAGGCCGATGCCGCTGTTGGAGTGTTCGCCGACGCGGAATTCGGCGTGGAGTTCGAAGTTCCAGAATTTCTGTTCGCTGATGAGGTTGTTGGCCTTGGGGGCGTTGGTGAGGATGCCGTCTTTGACGGTCCAGCCGAGGTCGCGATTGGGGATGAGGGGCTTCCAGCCGGCCATATCCTTACCGTTGAAGAGGGAGATGGATTTGCCTTTCTTCCAGGAGCCGTCATCCTTTTCGTTGATGGCGGGGGCGCGGACGCCGGTCCAGGTGACGGGGCGGGGTTTGCCGTTGTCCTCGACGGTGCCGTCGATGAGCTTGCCGGCGGCGAGGCGGGCGCGGAAGACGATGTGTCCGCCATTGCGTGGGCGGAAGCCGAAAGTGATGCGGTCGCCGTCGATTTTGAGCTCGTCGATGATGTTGAGGTCGCCGGCGTAAGCGGAGACAAACTTGCCTTTGGGGGCTTGGGAACCGGCGCCTTCGATTTCGAGCCACCAGGCGCGGCGGCGGGATTCGTTTTGGGGGGTGATATCCCAACGGCCGTTGAAGGCGGAATTGGCGAGCAGCGGCAAGGAGGATAGGGCGAGCAGGAGCGTGAAGGAGAAGCGCATGGGGAAAACCTTCCCCATTATATTCACTGCCGCCGGCGGTGTCCGCTGAGGGGTTTGGCGGGTTTGGGCCTGGGGGCGAGTTGGGAGGCGTGGATGGTGACCTGGGTCCAGCGATAGCGCCAGACGTGGAGGGTGCAGACTTCGGTGTGGAGGGGGAGGCCGGAGGGGGAGCGTTCGATCCAGACGCGGCCTTGGGTGGGCTTGGCGCAGGTGGGTTTACGGGTTTCGGCGGTGGCGGAGACCGCAACCAGTACCGGAATAAGCAGCAATTTCACGCTCATTTCAGGGCAACTCCTCTTCAGCTTTGCGCAATTTCCGATGGTGGCGCCATGGGCGTTCTGTACTGGTGTGTGCTGGGCCCTGCCTCAAACCGCGGTACGGGCAACCGATAAGCGGGGCATAGGTGATTCTAATGCAAGTCGTTTCGGTTATAAGTATTTTTGTACCTTTTTGTATGATTACCCTGTTCGCGCAGACGGCGGGGAAATCCAATGTGGCCTCGGATTACGTCAATCGGGAGATTCCGCGGTGGTTGACGCTGAGCGGAGAGGAACGGGTGCGGGTGGAGAGCTTTCACGGGGCGGGGTTTGGCGATGCGGGGGATGGATATCTGTTGAACAGATTGCGGCTGGATGTGGGGGTACGGGCGACGGGGTGGCTGCGATTCCAGTTTGAGGGGCAGGATGCGCGGGTGTTCGGGCAGAACACGCGGCCGGCTCCGGCGGCGCAGCGCAATCCGATGGATCTGCGGCTGGGGTATGTGGAGTTGGGATATGGAGAAGGCCCGGTGCAGTTTCGAGGCGGGCGGCAGGGCTGGGTATTTGGGGAAGGGCGGCTGCTGGCGGATCCGAACTGGTCCAATGTCGGGCGTTCGTTCGATGGGGCGCGGTTGTCGTTGCGGAGCGGGGCGCGGAAGCTGGATGTCTTCGGGGGGATCATGGTGAAGCCGGATGCGGCGCAGTTTGACCGGACGGTGCCTGGGGAACATTTTTATGGGGCCTATGGATCGCTGGGGAAACTGGTGAAAGACGCGACGATTGAGCCGTATGTGATGTGGCGGCTGGAGCACGGGGTGCGTTGCGAGCGGGGGGTAGTGGGCCATTGGAATGAGCGCATCATGGGGTTCCGGTGGGTGGGAAAGTTGCCGATGGGGTTCGATTATGGCGGGGAACTGGCGGGGCAGATGGGGTCGTATGCGAGCGACCGGATCCGGGCGATGGCTGGGCATTGGGTGATTGGGCACACGCTGCCGAATGCGCGGGTGAAGCCGCGATTGTTCGCCGAGTGGAACCATGCATCGGGCGACGGGAATCGAGGCGATGGGGTGCGTGGCGGGTTTGATCCGCTGTTTCCGAGCACGCATGACAAACTCGGACTGGCGGATGTATTTACGTGGACCAACCTGCACCATTGGCGGAGCGGATATGAGCACACGATTTTCCGGCGGGTGCGGGTGGCGGTGGCCTACAACTCGTTCTGGCTGGCCGATGCGCGGGATGGGATTTATGTGGCGGGGAGGATGGTAGCGCGGTCGGCGGATGGAACGGCCGGGCGGCATGTGGGGCATCAGGGGGATATTCAGGCGACGTGGAGTCCGACGCGGACGATGCAGGTGAATGCCGGGTACGGGCATTTGCTGCCGGGGCAGTTTTTGCGGCGGACGACGGCGCACGTGCCGTATCACATCGTGTTCTGTAATTTGGCGCAACGGTTTTAAAGGTATGCAAAATCAGCGTATCGGCCAACCCTCACGTTCCGCTAGGCGCGCCGATATGCAACATGAGAGCCGTTTGGCAAGGCGAGGAGGAAAGGAAGATATGGAATCGACAGTATTGGAGAGAGAACAGGCGGCGGGGAAGACCGATGAGAGGGCGGGGAAGTACCTGGTGTTCCAGTTGGCGAGTGAAGAGTTCGGGATCCGGGTGCTGAAGGTGCGGGAGATCATGGGGGTGCAGGATATCACGGCGGTGCCGCAGACCCCTTCCTATGTGAAGGGGGTGATCAATCTGCGGGGGAAGGTGATTCCGGTAGTGGATTTGCGGCTGAAGTTCAGCCTGCCCCCGGCTGAGTACACGCAACGCACATGCATCATTGTGGTGCAGGTGCAAGGGGGGGCGGGGCCCATGTTGATGGGCATCGTGGTCGACGGTGTGGCCGAGGTTGCGAATCTGGCGGCCGCCGACATTGAAGATACTCCGGCATTCACGACATCGGGCGAGAAGTCGTACCTGCTGGGGATGGCGAAGGTGAAGGGCAAGGTGAAGATCCTGCTCGATATCGATGAAGCGCTCGGCAGCCAGGAACTGCACAGTCTGGAAGGGCTGGCCGTGGTGCGTTGAGACCGCTTCCGTTTTTACAGAATTTCATGGTGAATCGAAGGAGTAATAATGCCGTGTTATCACAAATGACGATTGGAAAGAAGCTCACCTCGGCGTTTGGCGCGATGGTGTTGCTGTTGTTGGGGCTGGGCTACGCTGCGTTCTGGAGCGTGGGGAGCCTGGGGGCATCGCTCGAGGAAGCGGTGAAAGTGACCGCGAAGAAGCTGGATCTGGTGAATGGAACCAGGGCCAGGGTGCAGGAGGCGGTAGGGGCGATGCGGGGAGGGCAGTTGGCGCACATCAACAACGACCCGGAGCGCGTGCGGACGAACAAACAGAAGATGGATGCGGCGGCGACGCGTGTTGCCGAGCAGATTGCCGAGATGCGGCCGCTGTTGCAAACGGAAGCGGGGAAGGCGTCGCTGAATACGATCCAGACCAATCTGGCGAACTGGAAGCCGTTGAGCGAACAATATCTGGAACTAGCGAGCCAGAAGAAGATCGCCGAGGCGCATCAGTTGATGAATCAGAGAGTGATGCCGCTGATTACGGAGATGGAAAACGCGGCCCAGGATCTGATCAAGCAGCAGCGGGAGTTTCTGTCGGCATCGGCCGTGACGGCGGAAGCCGACGTATCGCGGGCGCGCTGGCTGGTGCTGGTGTTTATCGGGTTGTCGCTGGCGGTGGGCGCGGTGGTGATTGCCACGGTGCGGCAGATCAGCCGGAGCCTGCAGCATGCGGTGACGGAGCTATCCGAAGGGGCGGAACAGACGGCGAGCGCGGCGTCGCAGGTGTCGTCGTCGTCGCAGGTGCTGGCGCAGGGCTCCTCCGAGCAGGCGGCGTCGCTTGAAGAGACATCGGCGTCGAGCGAGGAGATCAACTCGATGGCGCGGAAGAATACGGAAAACAGCCGTTCGGCGGCGGAACTGGTGTCGTCGTCGCAACAGAAGTTCGGGGAAGCGAACCGGGCGCTCGATGGGATGGTGGTGGCGATGGGCGAAATCAATTCGCAAAGCGACAGGATTTCGCGGATCATCAAAACCATCGATGAGATTGCTTTCCAGACGAACATCCTGGCGTTGAACGCGGCGGTGGAAGCGGCGCGGGCCGGGGAAGCGGGGATGGGGTTTGCGGTGGTGGCCGATGAAGTGCGGAACCTGGCGCAGCGCTGCGCGCAGGCGGCCAAGGACACGGCGGCGATGATCGAGGAATCGATTGCGAAGTCGAATGACGGCAAGGTGAAGGTGGACCAGGTGGCGGCGTCGATCCGGGCCGTGACGGAAGAGGCCGGGCGCATCAAGATGCTGGTGGACGAGGTGAGTCTGAGCAGCCAGGAGCAGGCGCGCGGGATCGACCAGATCGGGAAGGCGATCACGCAGATGGAACAGGTGACGCAACGCAACGCGGCGAGCGCGGAAGAGAGCGCGGCGGCGGCCGAGGAACTGAACGCGCAATCGGAGACGATGCGCGGGGTGGTGGAGCGGCTGACGGCCATGGTGGGTGGCGGAGGCAACGGGGTGGTGATGCATCATCGCCCGCAGCGCAGCGCCGCGAAGGCAGGACGGGTTGTGGCTGCGGTGGCCAAGCCGGCGCCGAAGGCAAAGCCCGTGCATGGGGCGGAGCCTGTGGCGGCGGGGAAACCGGCGGCGCATGCCATTCCGCTCGATGAAGAGTTCACGGAGTTCTAGCTGACGCTGTTGGGTTGATGTAAGGACGCACTCATGTCTGATTCAGTACACAAGCCGGATCCGGGCGCTGGCCTGGTGCAGCGTGTCGATGAAATCGCCGCGCAGATCATACTTGGCGGAGGGGGCGGGGCGGAGGAAGTGCCGGCCGCGCTCGCGCTCCTGGCCAATCAGGCGCGGGAGGCGGGCTATGGGGAGGCGGCGGAGATCGCCGCTTCCCTGTTTGCCCGGTCGCAAGGGCAGGAGACGGAGGCAGGGCGGGAACGGGTATTGGTGGAAGGGCTGGCGCGGTTGCAGGCGATGTTGCGCGGAGGCGCGGCGGCAGTGGCCCCGGCGCCGGTGGCGGCGAATGCGATTGCGCAGGATCCGGAGTTGCTGGGCGATTTCGTGATGGAGTCGCGGGAGCATCTGGGCAACGTGGAGACGCATCTGCTGACGCTCGAACAGAATCCGACCGATGCCGAGGCGATGAACGCGACGTTCCGGGGGTTCCACACCATCAAGGGACTGGCGGGATTTCTGGAGTTAGGGACGATTCGCGAGGTGGCGCACCAGGTGGAGACGGTGCTCGATCTGGCGCGCAACGGCGGATTGGCGATCACGCCGGCGGTGATTGACGTGGTGTTGCAGAGCGGGGATTTTCTGCGCGAATGCATTCAGGCGGTGGAAGACAGTCTGGCGGGCGGGGGGAAGCCCGAGTTCGGCGATCCGGCGCAGTTGCTGGCGGCGGTGAACGCACTGGCGGTG
>CALFYN010000403.1 GCA_937952345.1 uncultured Acidobacteriota bacterium | reverse complement strand
GCGCAACGCAAAGGCTTCGGCCCCCTCGTCCCCGGAGCACACCACATCCCCTACGCCTATTGCTACCGCTGCGCCTACGCCAAGCAGCCCGCTACCTGCAACGTTGAATGCCTCAAGGTAATCGAGCAGCAACTTGTGAAGACCATCCTCCCCGCCGAGGAACTCGCCGCCATCGTCCTCGAACCCATCCAGGGCGAGGGCGGCTACGTGGTCCCGCCGCAGAAATTCTTCGATGAACTCCAGGCCATGGCCAAACGCCTCGGCACCATTCTCATCGTCGACGAAGTGCAATCCGGCATGGGACGCACCGGCAAGCTCTGGGCCAGCGATCATTTCCAACTCGTCCCCGACATCCTCACCGTCGCCAAGGGCATCGCCAGCGGCCTGCCCTTGAGCGCCACCATCGCCCGCCTCGACTACATGCAGTGGAAGCCCGGCTCGCAAGCCTCCACCTTCGGCGGCAATCCCGTCGCCTGCAGCGCCGCCCTCGCCACCCTCGAACTCCTCGAAGAGGAGCTGATCCACAACGCCCGCCGCGTCGGCGACCACATGATGAACCGCCTCCGCGAGTGGCCTTCGCGCTACCCCAACGTCGGCGACGTGCGCGGCCGCGGCCTCATGATCGGCATCGAGTTCGTCAAAGACCAGCAATCCCGCGAGCCTTTCCCCGAACTCCGCAATCGCCTCGAACTGATGGCCTTCGATCGCGGTGTACTCGTCCTCGAAGCCGGCGCAAGCTCGCTCCGCCTCTCACCGCCGCTCGTCATCACCAAAGACCAGGCCGACTTCGCCCTCGACACCCTCGAAGCCTGTCTCCAGGGCAGTGGCGTGCGCTCTTAGCGCGCCGTGACCGCACTCTTGCGGTCACTTGCTCACAAACCGCCAATCTCCAGAGCCCACTTCAAACACAACCCGATCCCCATCCACCTTCACAAACCGCGCCCCGGCATCCGCCTTTACCCGTTCCCGCGCATGCCCCGGCACCTCCACCACCGCCGTCGTATTCCCAGGCACCGTCACCATCAACTCCAACCCCTCCCCCACCACCCGCCACGACACACCAATCCGCCCCCGAACCGAATCATACGTCCCCCCAATCGAATCCAGCCGGTGCTCTCCCGCAAACCCCGCCGAAGGAGGATGCGGCCGCACCCGCACCCGCTCATACCCCGCCCGATCCACATCCAACCCAATCAACTTCGAATAAATCCACTCACTCACCGCCCCAAACGCATAATGGCTGAACGAATTCATGCTCGGCTCATGAATCCCCCCTTCCTTCGTGTAACTATTCCACCGCTCCCAAACCGTAGTCGCCCCATTCGCCACCTCATATCCCCATGAAGGAAACTCCCGCGACAGCACCAGCCGCAACGCCAGATCGTTATGCCCCGTAGCCGTCAATGCCGGAATCAGCGGCTTTGTCCCCAAAAACCCCGTCGTCATCTTGTACCCGCTCGCCTTCACTAAATCAGCTAAATGCTGCCCTGCCCGCCCACGCAACGCCGCCGGCACCAGATCGAAATGCAGAGCCAGCGCATAAGCCGTCTGCGTCTCCACCCGCAGTTTCCCATCCGGCAGCACGTAATCCTTCTCAAACCGCTCCCGAATATTCCGAAACAACCCCCGGTACCGCTGCGCCTCGAACTCCTGATTCGTCGCTCCCGCCATCTCCTCCATCAATCGCGCCACATACGCGAAATACGCCGCATCAATCAACTCCAGCGGAGTCTGGCTCCCGATCGCCAGCCAGTCCCCCCACGGATTCCCATGCTTCACCCCGCGAAACTCCGGACTCGCCGCCCGCCGGAATTCCATGAACCGCGTCATCGCCGGCCAGTAGCGCTCAATCATCCGCCGGTCCCCATACACCTTCCACATCATGTGCGGCACCACGATCCCCGCATCCATCCACGCCGTTCCGTAACTGCTGTTGCCTCCGCCATGCTGCATCGGATACGGAGCATAATCCGGAAACGCCCCGTTCTCCCGCTGCGCCTCCACCAGGTCCGACATCCACTTCGTGAAAAACGCCGCCACATCGGCGTGATAGCTCGCCGTCCGCGCATACGTCTGCGCATCGCCCGTCCACCCCAGCCGTTCATCCCTCTGCGGGCAATCCGTCGGCAATTCCACAAAATTCGAACGCTGCGTCCACACGATATTGCTGTGCAGCTTCTCCAGCATCGGATCCGAAGCCCGAAACGTGCTCGCGAGCGGTGTCGCCGAATGCACCACAATCCCCGTCAGCGTCCCGGCGTCCGCCTTCCCCGGATACCCCTTCATCTCCACATACTGGAACCCGTGATACGTAAACCGCGGAGTCCACGTCTCCTCCCCGCCGCCCTTCAAAATATACGTATCCACCGCCCGCGCCCGCCGCAGATTCTCCCGGCTCAACCGCCCGTCCTTGTGCAGCATCTCTCCGAATTCCAATTGAATCCGAGCCCCCGCCGGACCCCGCGCTTTCAGCCGCACCACCCCCGAAAAGTTCTGCCCGAAATCGAAAAGAAATCCCCCGCCCGCGGTCTCCGTCACCTTCACCGGCCGGATCTCCTCCACCGGCATCACCGCCGGCCCGGGATAGGCCTCCATTACCGGCGGATACTGAAACCCCAGTTCCACCTCCCGCTCGCCGCCCCGATCGAAGAACGCAGCCTTCGTGCTCCCGTTCTCCTCCGCCCGAATCGCCGCCTCCCACTTCGCATCATCGAACCCAACCCGTTGCCACCCCTCCGGCTCCAGCCGCGCATCATGCGTCTCCCCCATCAACATGTCAGCCTCCGTCGTCCCGCCCGTCGACACCTTCCATGACCCGTCCGTCACCACCCGCTCGCGGCTTCCATCCGTGTACTCAATCTCCAACTGCGCCAGCAGCGCCGGAGTCTTCCCATAGAAATACCGCCCCGCCCGGTTCGGCCCGTATCCCACCAGCAACCCATAGCCGACATACCCGCTATACCAACCCTCGGCCACAATCGCCGACAGCACATTCTCCCCCGCCGCCATCAGCGAAGTCGCATCCAGCGTCTGGTAATACACCCGCCGCTTGTAATCCGACCACCCCGGCGAAAACATCCGCTCCGAAATCCGCCGCCCGTTCAGGTACGCGTCATAAATCCCTAACGCCGACGCATACAGCACCGCCCGCTGCACCGTCTTCCCCGCGCGAAACGTCTTCCGGTAATACCGCGGAGCAGGCAGATACAGCTCCTTCCGGCTCGTGTGCAGCGCCGAACCATCCTTGTGGCTGATCCATTCCGCCGCCCAATCCGTGTTCACCAGCAACCCCATGGACCACCGCGCCGGCGCACTCCACTCCGAAGGCTTATTAGCCCCGTCCCACACGCGCACCTTCCAAAAACACTGCTGTCGCGATCGCAGCCGCTCCGCC
>CALFYN010000402.1 GCA_937952345.1 uncultured Acidobacteriota bacterium | reverse complement strand
CGCAACTGCTGTTTGAGGAAGGTGAGGCGGAGTTCGGGGCTGTTATCAAGATAGCCCGCGTCGAGCGTGGCTTCGGTGGCATAGACGGCCCAGCCCTCCACGTAGGGTCCGCTGCCGAATACGCCGCGGAGCAAACGGCGGCTTACGGGACCGACGTCGTTGGCATACTCCAACTGCACCCAGTGGCCGGGGATGGCTTCGTGAATGGTGAGCAGTTTCAAGCCGTAGAAATTGTATTCGCGCAGTTTCGATTCGATGCGTTCGGCGGGCCAATCGCTGGGGATAGGGGTAATCCAATAGAAGGCGCCGAGATCGGGCTGGAGCGGCGGGGCGGGGTTGAAGCCACCGACGCCGTAGATGCCGCGCATGAACTCTGGGGTTTCGATCACCTGGAGGTTGGCGCGGACCGGGAGGGTGAGCAACTGCTTTTCCTGGACGAAGCGGCGCACTTCATCGAGGTCGCGCCGGGCGTTGCCCATATAAGTTTCGGGTGAGGCATGGCGGCGGCCGATGTTGTCGAGTGTTTTGCGCACTACATCGTTCAGGCTGCCGGAAGGAGCGCCGGGAAGGGATTGGGCGATTTCGAGCATTTTGCGACGGGTGGATTCGAGCGCGGCCTCGGCATCGCGGAGCAACGCCTCGGGCGGTTGGCCGGTTCCCATCGCAAAGGCGTATTTCTTGGCGTACCGGTCTTTGCCAAGCCGCCAGTCGCTGGTGCGGAGGCTGAGATCCTTTTCGAGCCAGTCATTGAACTCGCGCATGGCGGGGAGTGCGGCGCCGGCAGCCTTTTCGAAGCGGGGCTTGAGGTCGGCGGGCATTTCGGCGCGGAGGGTCTTGTCGATGAGGGCGATGGTGCCTTCGTTTTCCTGGCGGGCCACGCGATTCCACACTTCGGGCGCGTCGAGCAGATTTTCGCGTGCAGTCTTTAGAAAAGCGGGGATTTTTTCGATGCGGGCCACAATGTGGGCCATGCGCTCGTTCTTCGGCGCATATTCCAGCACATAAGGTGAGAAGAGGGCGTTGCCGATGAGTTCCACGTACGCGGTGGGATTGTGTTTGTAGTTCTGGATGGTGTCGATTTCGAGGAGGCTCAAGCCTACCTGGTCGGAGAGGATTTCCCAATCGGCGCGTGCGCCGAGCGGCATTTCCTGTTTGCCCGCAGTGGCGAGCCGCTGTTGCATCTGGGCGTAGAACTCGCGTTGGCGGGCGATGCCGGCAGCGCTCCAATCGTCTAACCGCTCATCCAGTTTCTGGCCTTTGTGGTCGTGGTAGCCGACGCCGGTCGCCATGACGGGTGAGAAACCGAGCACGGTGAAGACGAACTCCTCGGAGATTTTTTCGATGGGGTTAGAAGCTGATTCTTTTCCGATGCAGGAACTCAGGAACAGGAGGGATGGGGTTAAGAAAACAATATTAGCTCGTCGTCGCATATCTCTCGCGCAGTTGCAGGTAGCTGCGTACAGCAATTTCCAGGGTGGGGAAGGGCTCGACGCCGGCGGCCTCCATCTTGCGGTTGGAGAGAGCCGAGTAGCGGGGCCGCCGCGCGGCTGTGCGGTATTCTCTTTCGTTGGTGGGGCGCAATTCGGGTTGCAGCCCGGCGAGCCGGAAGATGAGGCGTGCGTAGTCGAACCAGGAGACAGCAGTGCCACCTCCAGCGTGATAGATGCCAGAGGCATCGCGCTCGACCAGATCCGCCGTGCGGGCCGCCAAGACGGGGGCGTAGGTGGGCGAGGCGACGTGGTCTTCGACGACTTTGATGGTCTGTCCGGCGCGGGCCAGCCGCAACATGAGTTCGATGAAATTGCCGCGTGCGGTGTTCAGGCCTTGGGGTCCGAAGACGCCCGAGGTACGAATCACCAGGGCTTTGTCGAGGTAGGCCCTGGCGTAGAGTTCGCCGGCTAGTTTGGAAACGGCGTAGGCGCCTAAGGGGTGCGTTTCATCCGCTTCGGTGTAGGGCTCTTTCTTTTCGCCATCGAACACATAGTCAGTGGAGAAGTGTACGAGGCGCGCATCGGCCTGGCGGCATGCGACGGCGAGGTTACGCACGGCCAAGGCATTGACCTGGTAAGCGGCGGCGGGCTCGTTCTCGGCCACGTCCACCATGTTATAGGCGGCGGCATTCACCACCAGCGTGGGGTCGAGGGCGGTGATGCATTGCTCCACCTTGGCGGCGTCGGAAATATCCAGTTCGGAGCGTTTGAAACCTGTGACCTGGTAGCCACGCGAGCCGAACTCCCGGAACAGTTCGGTTCCGAGTTGTCCACCGCTGCCTAGAATAAGGACTTTTCGATTCATACGGTGCTGTCTTCCCAGGATAACGCACCCATCTCAGTCTCTAACATGAACATGGGCAAAGTTTTGCCGGCTGTAATGATTTTGTAACGAAGTGACGATTTCTGACGTATAATTCTTTACATGGGAGGATGACATGGCGCACCTGATACAGCGAAATCTGATGAGGGGAAGAAAGGCCAACCGGTTAGGGATTGGGCTGTTGCTGCTGATGTCGGCTTGCCTTCTGTTCAGCCTATTTCTGGGGGTTTCGGCGCTCGGCGCCTAGCGGCTAACTGGAAGGCGCGTGAACACGGATGCGAGCCAGTAGGGCTTCGATCATCTCGAATCTACGTTTCAGGTCGTCGCGGAACAGCCTGTTGTGAGTGTGCCGTATTTCCACGGCCATTTTGGCCAACTCGGTTTCGAGTAATTGCGCGAGGAGGATGGACTCCCGGGAATCGAGGGAGAAGGGTGTGGTGGTTTGGGTAAGCATAACAACTACCTCATCCGCCTTCACAGTGCGCTTGCCTGGCGGGGAAGTCAAGGGCTTTCCACGGTGTGTGTGGGCAAGGGGTTAGAAACCAGGAGTCATAGTGTTAGCTTGAGTTACTCCGGACCAGAAGTGACGGAGTTGGAGGGCGTCGCCGTAGGCGGGGCCTGGGGCGGTGACGATTCCTGTGAAGTCGCGGACACGAACGGTTACGGGACTTGTGTTTTCGCTGGGCGCCCAGAGGAAGACGCAGCATTCGGCTTCGGTGCGAGAAGAGAAGTCGACGGTCAGCGGCGGCATGGGGAGGCCGGTCCATTCGCCGAGCCAACCGAGTACTCTGGCGTCGAGCAGGTAATTCCACATGTCGACGTCCCAGAGGGGTTTTACGCCGAGCAAGAGATTGCCGCCGCGGATTTGGAATTGGCCCTGGTAGTAGACGCCGGCGGAGGTACGGGGATTGGGGAAGCGGGCGAGGATTTGCGCGCCGGGCGGGATGGTGAACGTGTCGCCGCGCTGGGTGGCGCCGAGCATTTCGAAGCCGGAGCGGCGTCCGCGAGAGGTGTGGATGAGCCTGGTCACATCCATGGGGACAGGGTGGCGCGGGGCTTTACGGATGGGGACTTCGAGCATGTCGGCCAAAGCGAAGGTGTCGGCTGAATAGGCGCTGCGGTCGAACTCTTCACAACGCATACAGTCGTCGGGCATCTTGGCCCAATCGAACATGGAATCGCGGAGGCGGGTGTAGCCGGGGCCGGACCAGAGATCCTGAAATTCGCGGGCCTGGTCGGTGTCGTCGAGATGGCCGGAAAGATGGCAGCAGGCGCGGGAGCGGCCGTCGGCTTCGATGATGGACATTTTCCAGGGAAGGAAGCAATACGGGATCTGGACCTGATCGTCGCGGAGGGCGCGTGCGGCTCGGGTGAGGGAGGCGATCTCGCTGTCGATGGTGTCGATGCGGACGGCGTCGGGGCGGGGCGGCAGCGGCGGAGCAGGGGAGGGCGTGAAGCCAGGGAGGCCTTCGAGGGCTTCGGGGTAGTACCGGAATTCGATGCCCTGGACGCTTTCGAGGATGGAGGCGAGTTCGTGGATCTGGAGAACGGGGAGCGGGTTTTCCTTGAGGATCTGGAACATCGACGGTTTGTCGAGGGCATTATCGTCGTGGCGGGCGGCGCCGGAGAAGTTGAGGGTGTTGGCGAAGCGCATGCCGCGGCTTTCGGCGGCTTGGCGGGCGGCTTCGACGCATTGCATCATGTGCGGGCGGTCGCCGGCGCGGACCTGGATGAACTCGTGGACGGAGTGGAAGACTTCGAGCGAATGAACGATGACCTCATTGACGCCCGCTTCGGCGAGTTTTTCCATGAGGGCGGGCAACTCGTCGTAATTCATGCGCGAGACGGTGACTTTGGTGTAGATGGTGGCTTGCGGGGCTTTGGCGCGGAGGTCGCGCAGGGACTGCAGCACGTGGGCGAGCGGCGCGACGGGGCGCAGGGCGCGCATGGTTTCTTCGGTGGCTCCATCGACGCTGATGCCGAGGCGGTGGAATTTCTCCCAGGGCAGGTGGGCCTTTTCGAGGATGGTGCCGTTGGTGAGCATGTCGACCTTGACGCCGTGGCGGGAGGCTTCATTGATGAGCACGGGGAGCGTGGAGGACATGGTGGGCTCGCCGGTGCCGATGGGGTACATGTAGTCGGTGAAGGGGAAGGCTTCGCTGAGGATTTCGACGTAATCGCGGCGGAGTTCGGTGTGATGGAAATCCTTGGTGATGCCGTGGCGGCAACCGCGGCAGCGGAGATTGCATTCGTTGGTGGGGTCGAGCTCCATGCGGTGGGGAAAGCTGGCGAGGCGGGAACGGCCGAGGAGGATTTCGAGGTCGTTGAGGAGGAGGTTTTTGCGCTTCAGATCCTGGTAGGCGTCGGGGGAGAGAAGCGGCGCGGCAGTGGCGGGCTCGGCGGCGATGGATTGCTTGCGCTGTTTCTTGAGATGAAAGTGGCAGAAGGTGCCGAGGCGGCCGATGGCCAGGAAGAGCTGGTCGATGGTGACGGCCCAGGCTTGGATGGCTTCGGTGGAAAGGGGGGTGTCTTCGGGGAGTTCGATGAGGTGAGGGCCCTTGGTGGGAGGGACTCCGGCGCCGTTGTCGTTCCAGCGGGCGGCTTCGCGGAGGATGTCTTCGAGGAGGGACAGAAGGGCGGGGCCTTCGGGGTATTGCGCGGCGATGGGGGCGAAGTCGCGATGGACTTTACGGGCAGTGGGAATGAGCTCGAATCGGGTTTTCACGCCCCAATCGAAATAGCGCACAATTTCGGCAGACTGCTGCTCTGCCACGGGGAGACAGTTCATGGGTTCGGGCTCCAGCCAGAGATCTGGGAAACCTTCACTATACAACGGGTGCGAGAATATGTACCTGTGGCGAGAAATGGTTGGTGGGTCAGTCGCAAGTTTGAGCTGTTCCACTTCCGAGGAATGAGGCAGCTACTCCGACGGCTGGGCGGTCTGGCAGACGACGGGAATAGATCGGCTGAGGCCGGTGGAGAGGCTCAGGTATAACCCGCCGACCACATTCAAGCGCACGTTGACGGATATGCTCTTTTGATACGA
>CALFYN010000401.1 GCA_937952345.1 uncultured Acidobacteriota bacterium | reverse complement strand
TGGAGATGGTGTTTCATTTCGCGGATCCGTTTCTGTCTGGGGGACAAAGGCAAGCGAGAGCTCTGCTTGCCGGTCAGATTTGGGCTCCTCTTGTGCTACAGCCATCCTTGGCTATTGACGTGCTAGGGGTACGTTTCCGGCCAGGAGGCAGTGCGGCGTTCCTTCGATTTGCTCAGCACGAGGTTGCGGGACGGGTTGCGCCTTTGGAGGACGTGTGGGGGGAGGGAAGGCGCTGGTACGAGCGGCTTGCGAACGCGACGGATCGTGTTCGTGAGCTAGAGCGGATGTTGTTGGAGATGCATCCCGAGGGCGTGATGCCACCGGATCAATTGAGTGTGCGTCAATACCGGCGCCGGTTCGAGGCAGCCGTAGGTATCCCACCAAAGTTGCTGTACCGAATCCACCGGTTTCAACGATCGTTGCGACTGATGGGAAAAGCACCACTGGCTGAAGTTGCTGCCGCGAGCGGGTATTACGATCAGGCACACCTTATTCGTGACTGGAGACAATTCGCGGGGGTGACGCCTTCCCAATGGCTGAGAGACCAATCGCATGTCCTTTTTTTCCAAGACGCCCTGGATGCGGAAGGGATAGTCTGATCGCATGAAGATGCTCCTGCTATGGCTGGTTTCCCTGGCGCGTGCGGAAAGCGATGTGCAATCGCTGGCATGGATGGCCGGTTGCTGGGAGACGCGGAACCCGAACGGTACGGTTTCGATTGAAGAGATGTGGACCAGGCCCGCAGGGGGAACGATGCTGGGCACCGGGCGCACCATCCGCGATGGAAAGACGATCTTCAGCGAATTTCTTCGCATCGCGGTGGAGGGTGGGAAACTCACGTACTTCGCGCATGTTGGGACGACGGGGGTAACGCCGTTTCCGCTGCTCAAGATGTCGGATAGCGAGGTGGTGTTTGAAAACCCCACCCACGATTTCCCGCAGCGAATCCTGTATAGGAAGGTGGCCGGCGGGCTGATGGCGCGAATCGAAGGCGTGGAGAAGGGTAAAGAAAAACACCAGGATTTTCCTTATCGCCGTGTTGCCTGCGAGTAACGCATTTCCGCTAGAATCGGAGTCAAATGCCAGCGACTCGGGCAGGAAGGATCGGCACCTTCGGGATTGGCCTGGCGGCATACTGGCCGCAGTTCCCCGGACTTAAGGAACGCCTCGAGGGTTATCAGCGTGAGGTGGAGGCCCGACTCGCGAGCATGGGAGCTGAAGTCGTGTCGGCTGGTCTCATCGACACGGCATCAGGTGCGGTGGTGGCGGGTCAGAGGTTGGCTGCTTCCGGATTGGATCTGATCGTCTGCTATGTGGGGACATATGCAACATCCTCGCAAGTGCTGCCCATTGTCCAGCACACGCACGTGCCGGTACTTGTGCTGAATCTGCAACCGGCACCGTCGTTGGACTACGAGAATACGGACACGGGCGAGTGGTTGGCCAACTGCTCTACTTGCTGCGTACCTGAGATTTCCAACGCATTTGCGCGGGCACGAGTGAAGTTCCGCGTCGTCTCGGGAACGCTCCGGGATGATGAGACTGCATGGGGCGAGATCGAGGAGTGGGTTCGGGCGGCGAGTGTGGTCCGCTCCCTGCGTACGAGCCGGATCGGGTTTCTCGGGCATACCTACCCTGGCATGCTGGACATGTATTCGGACTTCACGATGGTGTCCTCACAGACTGGGGTTCACGTGGAAGTGCTGGAGATGTGCGATTTGGATGCCTGCGTCGGGGAACTGGGCGGCGGGGAGGTGCAGGCGAAGATCGAATTGGCGCGTGAAACATTCCGGCTGGAGAATGTTTCAGAAGATGATCTTCGTTGGGCCGCTACGGTTGCGGCCGGACTGGATCGGATGGCGGAGAAGTTTTCGCTCAACGGACTCACTTATTACTATCGCGGACTGGATGGCAATCGGTATGAGCGCTTAGCGGCGGGGATGATTCTCGGTAATTCGCTGCTGACGGCGCGGGGGATTCCGGCGAGCGGAGAAGGCGACCTGAAAAACTGCCTTGCGATGCTGATTCTGGACCGATTCGGCGCTGGCGGATCGTTCACGGAGTTTTATGCGATGGACCTTCGGGAAGATTTTGTGCTGATGGGGCACGATGGTCCAGGGCATCTGAGAATCAGTGCGCAGAAGCCGGTGTTGCGGGGCTTAGGCCTTTATCATGGCAAGCGTGGGAGTGGGGTGAGCGTGGAGTTTCACGTGCAGCACGGTCCCGTGACGATTCTGGGGATGACGCAGACAGCCAGTGGATCGTTGCGGATGATCACAGCACAGGGCGAGTCGATACCCGGAGTAACGCTTCGAATCGGCAATACGAACTCACGGATCAAGTTCAGCAAGGGGCCAAGGGAGTTTGTGAACGCGTGGTGCGAGCAGGGGCCGACGCACCACTGTGCTTTGGGGATTGGACATCTGGGTTCTTCGATACGCAAATTCAGTGAACTGGTAGGGATTCCACTCATCGAGGTGACCTGATGTACCTTCTTCCGTTTGTGCTTGCCGCCAGTGCCATGGCGGCTCCGCCGGATAGCGGCGCTGCAATGAAGAAGCTATTTCGCGACCCGCCTGTCGAGTACTCGAGCGCCCCGTTGCTGGTATGGAACGGCGTGGTGACGGAGGCCTCGATTGACCGGATGCTGGACGATCTCAATTCGCAACGAGTGAGAGGGCTGTTTATTCACCCACGTCCGGGCCTTATTACTCCTTATCTGAGCGAAGAGTGGCTGCGATTGGTCCGATACACCGTGGATGCCGGCGCACGGCGGGGAATGAAGGTTTGGCTCTATGACGAGAATTCCTATCCGAGTGGATTTGCGGGGGGGAATGTCCCGGCTGCAGATCCTGCGTCCTACAACAAGGGGCAGGGACTGGCGCTGCGGCGGCTGAGTTCGGGCGAGAATGGGGCTGGTTGTGTTGTGCTCCTGGGCGAGAATTGCTTTGAGCGCGTGGAGTATCCGGTGCGCTCCTGGAACGCTGGATTCCCATACGTCGATCTCATCAAGCCAGGAGTGACGGAGACGTTCATTCGCACCACGATGGACGGATATGAGCGGGCCATCGGGAGCCAATTCGGCAAGCAGGTGCCAGGCATTTTCACGGATGAGCCGAATATCATTGCGCCCGTGCCGAAATCGATGCGGTGGACTCCGGACCTGTTCGAACAGTTCGAGAAGCGGTGGGGATATGATTTGAGGCCGCATTTGTTGTCGCTATTCGGTGAGACGGGTGATTGGCGAAAGGTGCGTCACAACTACTACGGGCTGTTGTTGGAGCTATTCATCGACCGTTGGTCAAAGCCCTGGTATGCATATACGGAGAAGATGCAACTGCAGTGGACGGGGCATTATTGGGAACACGGCTGGCCTAGTCCGCAGCATGGGCCGGACAACATGGCGATGTATGCATGGCATCAGATGCCGGGTATCGACATGCTGTTCAACCAATACGCAGAGGGTGTGAATGCCCAGTTCGGAAATGTGCGATCGGTGAAAGAGCTTTCCAGTGTGGCGAATCAATTGGGCCGCCGGCGCGCGCTGAGCGAGACGTATGGCGGCGCGGGATGGAGTCTGCGGCTGGAAGACATGAAGCGATTGGGGGATTGGCAGTATGCGTTGGGGGTGAATTTCTTAAATCAACATTTGTCCTTCCAGACGATGTTGGGGGTGCGCAAGTACGACTATCCGCAATCCTTCTCCTATCACGCTTCGTGGTGGCCTCACTACGGGGTCTTGGGACGTTACTTTGAACGGCTTTCGCTGGCTCTGAGCACGGGGCGCGAGGTCAATCCAGTGCTGGTTCTGGAGCCTACGACGTCAGCCTGGTCTTATGCCGCGGTGACTGGCCCGGATGCTCGAATGGGGCGGATCGGCGAGAACTTTCAGAAGTTCGTGACCTTGCTGTCGAAGCAGCATGTCGGCTATGACCTGGCGAGCGAAAATATTCTCAAAGCTCACGGCGCCACGAAGGGGAGTGGGTTTGTGGTCGGCGAGAGAACCTATACGCTTTTCGTGCTGCCGCCGGGTACGGAGAATCTCGACTCGGCGACGGTGAGGCTTCTGGATTCGTATTTGCGCGGCGGAGGACGGGTGTTGTCGTTCGTCGACGCGCCTGGGCGGGTGGATGGCGCTGAGTCGGATGTTGTCCGGATGCTGGCGGAGAAGTATGCGGGTCAGTGGCGCCGTGCGGACGGGTTCGACGTTGGGCTGTTTCCCGCCGCGCCAGTGGAGACGACGGGTGGTGAGTTCTATTTGATGCGGCGGATGGTGAAGGATGGTGAGATCTTCTTCATGGCCAATCCGAGCCTGGAGCAGGAAGCGGCGGGCCGGATCGTCATTGGTGCAGGCCGGTATGAGGAGATGAATGCCTTCGACGGAAGTGTGATCCCGCATGCCGAGGAGTTCCGGTTGGCTCCCGGAGGCAGTCTATTGCTGTTTGCCGCGAAGCGGGCCGGTGGGGAGGGTAAGAAAGTGAAGGTTGGGGCGGAGGCTCGGCCCGCTGGTCCGTTGGAGATTCGCCGAATTGCGCCAAACACGCTGAAGCTGGACTATTGCGATGTTGTTTTCGGCGGCAAGGAAATGCGCGGAGTCTACTTCTTCAAGGCGAGCGACGCAATCTTCCAGCACTACGGTTTTGCGGAGGGGAACCCGTGGCATACCGCAGTGCAATTCCAATCGAAGATAGTGGACCGCGACCGATTTCCGGTGGGTTCAGGGTTTACGGCGGCTTTCGGATTTGAAGTGGAGGACGGCGTGGACCGCGCGTCGCTACAAGCGGTGGTGGAGCGTCCTGCGATATTTCAGGTGCAGATCAACGGCATTCCCGTGAAGCCGCTGCAGGGTGTGTGGTGGACCGACCGCGATTTCGCGGTGTATGCCATTGGGAAGCATGTGCGGGCTGGGCATAATGAGGTTCGTGTGACCGCGACTCCGATGTCGGTGCATGCAGAACTTGAGCCGGTGATTCTGCGTGGCGAGTTCGGAGTGGAACCGGTGGATAAGGGGTGGCGGCTTGTGGCGGCGCAGCCTCTTCGAATCGGCAGTTGGAAGCGGCAAGGTTTGGCGATGTATGGAGAGCCGGTTGCCTATCGCCGCAGTTTTGAGGTGAAAGATACGACGAAGTCCTATCACGTGCGGTTGGGGCGATGGTTTGGAACCGTGGCGGAAGTGCGGGTGAACGGAGCAGACGCGGGGATCATCGCATGGCAGCCGTATGAGTTGGACGTGTCGAAATTTCTGCGCGAAGGCGTGAACGCCGTTGAAGTGCGGGTGCATGGGTCACTGAAAAACGTGTATGGGCCGCATCATGGCAATGTGCGCAGGGGGTTTGCCGGGCCACACATGATGCGGTTC
>CALFYN010000400.1 GCA_937952345.1 uncultured Acidobacteriota bacterium | reverse complement strand
TACGGCTCGCATTCGCAGCCGTTCACCATCACCACTTCGATCTTCTTGCCTTCCGGCACCTTCATTTTCACGTGCGTCGGGAACGCCGCCCCGCCCAGTCCCACCACGCCCGTTTCCTGCACCGCCACGACAATCTCTTCCGGCGTCATGTGCTCAATATCCTGCGGAGCGCCGTAGAGAATCTCCTGGCTCGCCGAAGGCCACGGCTTCAGGTAAATAGCGGGCGAAAGCTCTCCGCGTGCGCTGGGGGCCAGGGCGATGCGTTCGATGCGGCCCGTGGCGGGCGCGTGCATCGGAACGGAGACAAAGCCGTTTGCCTTCGCAATCGGCTCGCCACGAACCACTTCCTGGCCCTCGCGCACAATCGCAACAGCCGGAGCACCCGCATGCTGCGACAGCGGAATGATCATCGTCGGCGGAAACGGCATGCGCCGGATGGGCAAGTGGCTGGTCTGCTCTTTGAATTCCGGCACGTGTACGCCGCGATGCAAGCGTTTGCCGAAAATGTCGAGGAGTCCCATGATCAGATTCCGTTCCCGCCTACATGTACTTCTTGGCGCGCGCGATCAGCTTCTGTGTCTCTTTGTCAGACCCGTCCGCCGGATACCCAGGATGAATCACCTGCGCCGTGCACTTCTCCGCCGCCCGCACCAGGTCTTTGTACGGTCCGGCCTTCGCATCCTTGATGAACGCATGCTTATGTTCATCGTAGGCGAAGATCTTCGGATTAATATTGATGCACTCGTCGCACGAAGTGCACTCCGCCGAATCGATCCATGGGGCAACATATCCGTTGCCTCCGCCATTCGATCCGGATGTGGCGGCGGCGCCGCTACCCGCGGTGGGTGGGGCAGGTAACGCCACGGCGGGCATGTTCGGCAAACCGCCGCCAGTGAGTTCGAGCAGTCTTGCGGTCAAGGTCTGCGCGAACTCGATACGAACTCGTTCTTCCACCTGCTTCACGTCCACCACCTCGCGCACGCCGGCCAGAGACTTCAGCATGCGCCAGAAATTGCGGCGGTCTTCGCAGGATTTCACGATGGGCTCGGCGGGAATCACACGGATGAGCCGGTTCTTCTTATCCACCGCCCAGATATAGGGGAATTTCCCCTCACGATCCTCTTGCGCCAGATCCAGAAACTCCGCCAGCGGAACCATGTTCTCATTCCATGTATCGCGCGGAGCGGTGCGGAAATGCTTCCGGAACCGTGCTTCCGTCACCGCGAAATCGGCGAACGTCAGCGGCAGTTCCATCTTCGCTTTCTGCCCCTTATCGTCGGTGTACTCCAACGTGTAGTTCGGCCAGTCCGTCTCCAGCGACGGATTGCCTTCCAGATCGAAGCACTCCTCCGGCAGAATCCCTTTGTCCGGGTTGTAGCGCACCAGCGGATAGGCTCGCGATTCCACCGCCAGTTTCGACTGCTGCTCGGCCAGATCGTCGCCGATGCCGTGCTCCGGCATGCAGGCCGCGTACACGTTGAACAGCGCCGGCCGCCGCGCATTCAGACCATCAATGAAGCTTTCAATCAGGTGCGTCGGACTCGAAATGCTGCCCTGCATCACATAGCTGGTGCGGTGCGCCATCCCGATCAGCGCAATCTCCTTGCGGATTTCCTCCTTGCCCTGGAACGCCTTTCCATATTGCGCCATATCGCTGACCTGCCCCGTGAAGCCCGAGGTGCAGGCCTGCCCGCCGGTGTTCGAATACACTTGCGTGTCGAGGATGACGGCCTTGATCGGCTTGCCCGACATCATCATGCGGGAGAGATTCTGGAAGCCGATGTCGTACATCGCGCCGTCGCCACCGATCGAAATCACCGGCGGGCAGAGATGGAATTCTTCGTCGCTGAACTTGCGCCAGTCGAAGTAGCGGAAAAAGTCGTCGTGCTTCTCTTTCTTGTAGCCGCCGTTCAATTCGATCTCCGCCATGCGGATCGCCTTGAACCCTTCGGCCATCTTCGACATGTGCCCTTCGTAAATCCCCATCGCCATCGACGGCGAATCCTGGAACAGGTGGTTCGTCCACGGGAAAGGATACGGATTGAACGGATACGTCGAGCCCCACACCGACGTGCAGCCCGTCGCATTGATAATGCCCAGGCTCGAGCGGCCCCGCCGCCCCGTGCCCTCCACATACTCCCAGCGCAGATGCTTCAGCTTCGCCAGCAGTTGCGCCGCCCACCGCAGCCACTCGCCGTCAATCGTTTTCGCCGAGTGCCGTTCATCCAGTTGCCCGGAGAAACTCGCCAGTGTCACGTCGCTGTCCTTCAATTTGTCCAGCGCCTGTTCCACTTTTCCGCTATCGGTCAGATCCATCGACGCGGCGAGCTTCAGCCGGATGTGCTGATCCAGTTGCTCAATCAGCCCGTCCAGTTTCTGCACCTGCTTCTTCACGCGCGGTTGCATCAGCGCTTCCACGGTCGCCACGAACAGGTGAATCACCGTCTTTTCGCCGCAGCCCAGGCAGGCGCCGTCGCCGCACACCAGGCCCATGTAGTTCTTCTTGTCCAGCAGCAGCGTTTCCAGGGCGCCAATCTTCTCATCCAGATTGTCAATGCGGATGAACTCGGGCGACGTCGTCGGCAGCGCCATCCACACATCCCATTCCTTGCGCAGCCGCGCGATCGTCTCCGTGGTCTGCGGAATCGGGCGCAGTGCGTCGTCGTTACAAACCTTCACGCACTCCATACAGCCCTTGCAGGCGTACGGATTCACCGTGATCGACAGTAGCCCGCCCGCGCCTTTCATCTTCTTCTCGCGCTGCGTCCAGTACGGCGCTGTCACCGCGAAACGGAAATCGCCCAGCGCCGCCTGGAATGCCTGGAACTCCTGCTCCACTTCCTTGCGCTCTTCCGATTCCGCCGCGTATCCCAGCACCACGTCCGCGATCGCTTCATCCAGCAACCGCCGTACATCGGCCTTCTCGCCCGCCGCCGCAATCCGGCTGCGCAGCTTCTGATCCACGGTTCGTACGGCGCGCGGCAGATGCTTCACGGCCACGCCCTGCTCGCGCACGGTTTTGATGGCAGTATCGAAGATCTGCATGGTCGAATGGACCAGGCCCGGAATCGCGCTATCGGGACAAATCGTGTAGCACGAGCCGCACGCCGTACAATTCTGCGGAATCCATTCCGGATGATCGAATCGGATCGACGTCATGTCACGGAACACGCCCGTGACCGCCGGAATAAAGCTCAACCCAATAAACGGATCAACCAGGTTCTCATTGCCCTTGCCGGACATGTAGAAGCTTCCCGTCTGATCCCAGAAGCGGTGAATATCGGTGGTGGGTGTCTCGCTCGTCGGCTGCATCTTCAGCAGCACCGGCAGCCCCGGTTCCTTGCGCAACGCCGTCGCGCCGCCCTGCACAATGCGCTTTTCCTTGATCTCCTTAACCTGGTCGAAGCCGCGATGCACCACGCGCATGTTGTCTTCCACGACGCGCGCGCCTTTCGCCCCGAACTTGTGCAGCAACTGCGTCTTGATGGCCTCAAAAAGCGCCTCTTCATTCAGATTCGCCGTCGCCATCACCGGCGACGCGGCAAAGAACGCGCCCTGAAACGCGATGCCCTGCATGCGGAACTGCAACTCGGGGTCCGTCGCTTCCTCGCGCGCGATCTTAAATGCATCGAGGTAATACACCTTGATGTCGTTCTCAATGATGATCTGCTGGAAGCGCTGCGGAATCTGCGCCCATACGTCCTTCTCATCCTCAAACGTGCTCTGAATGATGAACACGCCGCCCTTCTTCAACCCCGCCAGCGGATTGGAGTGCGCGAACACGTTCGGATCGGGCGACAGCACCACGTCCACATAGAAGTATTCGCAGTTCATGCGAATCGGCTCGGGAGCCGCCGACAGATAGTAAGTGGTCGGCTGCCCCTTCTTCTCCGATCCATACTTCGGATTCGCCTTGATGTGGAAGCCGAGCAGGTCGAACAGCGTCATCGCCAGGTTCTTGCCCGTCGTGATGGCGCCCCATCCGCCCACCGAATGGAACCGCACCGTGATGCTGTTCTTCGGCATCAGGTTCGGATTCTCGCTCCCCCGAATCGCCAGTTGTTTCACGTGCGGATAGGCATCCACCACCGTCTGCTGATGAATCTCCTGCTTCGGCGTGAACGGCTTGGCATGTGCGAAATCCACCGACAGATAGAAGAACTTGCGCTTCCCGCCATCGGGCAGCATGTTCTCCACCGCCGCAATCAGCCCTTCCGGCTGCAAGTCGCGGCTGCCCAGCCCGTACGATCCCGAATAGAGCGGCGGCATGTCGTCCGCGCTCCTGTACACCGGGTAATCGGGGTAGGGAAGCGGCCCCTTCCCGCTGCGTCCATTCTCCAGCGCCCGCCCCTGCGCCGCGCGGATTTCGCGAATCAGCGGCAGATCCTGCGCCAGCGGCTGATCCGTCCGCTCCAGCACCGCCACGCCCTTCCGGCCCTTCAGTATCGCCGCCACCATCTCGCCCGGGAACGGGCGGAACATCGTCATGTTGACGACGCCGATCTTGATCTTCCGCTTCTCTCGGAGGTAGTCAGCGACGGCCTCGGCAGTAACGATCATGCTGCCCTGGCCCAGAATCAAGTAATCGGCGTCGTCAATCCGGTAACCGGCCACGCGCTGGTAGCGCCGCCCGGTCAACTCATAAAACTCCGCCATCGCCTTGTCCGTGATCTCGGCGATGTGATCAAAGAAGAACGGGCGCTGCGAGGCCACGCTCTGCATGTACGCATCCTGGTTCTGCACCGTCCCGCACATCACCGGATTGTCCACCGTCCATACTTCCGGAATGCGCCGCCGCCTGTCGCCGTACAGAATCCGTTGCGCCGGCGTCGGCGTATCAATAATGTCGTCCGGCGAGCCCAGGTAGCGCGCGATCAGTTCGCGCTCCGGCAGCAGCAGCGACTCAATCAGGTGCGTCGTCAAAAATCCGTCCTGCGCGCAAATGCCCGGCGTCAGCGATAATTCCGCAATTTTGTGCGAAATAATGTTTAAATCGCACACCTCCTGCGCGCTCTTGCCGAACACCTGGAAGAAGCCCGAATCGTCGACGCAATGGTAATCGTCATGCCCCGCGTGCACGTTCAGCGTCGACTTCGTGATCGCCCGGCACCCCATGTTCAATACATAGGTCAGCCGTTTGCCCACCGCCGCATACAGCGACTCGTGCATATAGGCGATGCCCTGTCCCGACGAGAAGTTCGTGGCCCGCAACCCCGTCATCGATAGCCCGGCCGTCACCGCCGCTGCGGCATGCTCCCCTTCCGGCTCGATGAAAATCAGCGGACGCCCCGATATATTGATGTGGCCCTTCGCCGTCTCTTCCGCCCAATACTCGCCCATTTGCGTCGAGGGAGTAATCGGATACGCACCGGCTGCGTCGGTGGATTCCCGTTCGCACATAATGACGGCCGTGTTACCGTCTAATGCTTGCCGGATGCCTGGAAATGGAAACGTCCGTTCTTTACTCATATCTTCAATAGCCTTCCTGCGCGTGGTCCGATCCGGCCCGTGTATCGATCAAAGGCCGGATCGGGGGAAGAGGTGGGGCATATACCCCTGCCGCCGTGCTGCGTAAACGCAAACTGGTTGGTTTTGCGGGACTTGCTACGGCTGGAATTCATAACCCGTACCTATATGTGCACGTCGCGTGCCAAAGAACGGCTTCTAGAACATCATCAAATACGGGTTTCCGCCCGCCCCCCCAAATACCCACATCTTTTGCCCGTCAAACCGTATTTTTCGAATTGCCCCCCCCCTGCTCAACTGAATTTTTTC
>CALFYN010000399.1 GCA_937952345.1 uncultured Acidobacteriota bacterium | reverse complement strand
AAGGCGACGGAGATGATCGAGGGGCGGATGGGGCAGCGGTCGCGGTTGGGGACGCTGTATGGGAACACGGTGCACATCGAGCATGAATATGCGCAGATGGCGGTGCATCTACGGTTGAAGGGGCAGGTGCCGCCGTCGAGCGAAGGACGGGGCGGCGGGAAGAAGAAGCGGTAAAAGAAAAAAGCCTCCATCGCGGTGGAGGCTTTTTTTTCGTTTTCCGATACGAACGCGCTGATTGGGGAATCAGCGGCCCGCGGCAGCGGCTTGCACGGGGTAATGCTCGCCGAGCCATTTCTCGATCATCTCCCGCTGGGAGGCGATGACGACGCGAATCCATTTGACGGCTCCGGTACGCTGGTTGTATTCAGCCATGACGTAGGAGGTTTCGTTGAGCACATGGATCATGCCGTCGGCTTGGTTCCGGCGGAAGTGGTAAGCAGAGAGGGCTGCGTGATGTTTCTGCATCTATAACTATAGTAGCAGGAAATTTCGCTATTTTTCCGCCTGGGTTTGCGGGGGCGTTTGGGTGGCGGCCAATATTTCCTCAATGGCGGGTTTGCCGCGGCGGGCATAGCGGATGCGGCCATCGGGGCCGATGACGTATACGGTGCGTTTGGCTACGATGCCGTGGGTATGGTAAAGCTGCCCTACTTTCTGGCCGCGATCCACAAGTAAGGGAAATGGGAATTGGAACTTTGCGCGGAACCGGGAGTGGCTTTCGGCGCTTTGCGGATTAATGCCGTAAACGGAAATGGCTTCGTTTTGGAGGCCGGCCCAGGAGTCGCGGAATTCACAAAGCTGCTTGCGGCAGACGGTGGTGTCGTCGCCGGGATACCAGACGAGGATGACGTTGCGGCCTCGGAGCGAGCCGAGAGACACGAGGTTGCCGGCATCATCGGGGAGCGAGAAGGCGGGGGCCTCGCTGCCGATGGGGAGCGGATCGGAAATCAGCCACGAGAGCATCGGTAACGGCCGGCGGCCAACAGAAGGCCGGCGAGCATGAGACCTACTGTAGCAGGCTCGGGGACTTCGTCGAGGGTGATCTGCTGATCCTGGGCGAAGGTGAACACGGAGCCGAAGGAGACATCGAGCCAGAGGGAGGGCTCGTTGAAGCCGGTGAGGACAACGCCCTGGTCGTCACGCATGGTGAGGGTGAAG
This sequence comes from uncultured Acidobacteriota bacterium, assembly GCA_937952345.1. Lineage (GTDB taxonomy): Bacteria > Acidobacteriota > Terriglobia > Bryobacterales > Bryobacteraceae > CADEFT01. The sequence continues at coordinate 1,649 of CALFYN010000399.1, read as the reverse complement.
GCGGTTCCGTCGAAGGACTGGGGGTTGTCGAGTGCATCGCCTGCAAGGGTCACGTCGAAGGTGAAGGTGCTGGTGAGGCCGGTGAGGTTGAGGATAACCACGGTCGGCAGTTGCGTGTTGCCGAGGGTCCAGGGATCAGCGCCGGTGACGTCTCCGGTGCGGGAGGCTTCGTTGTAGGAGCCGACACCGGTGATGGAGGAGACGACGGCGGTGAGGGGATCGGGAGTACCGCCGGGGTTGAATTGAAACTCGGCCTGGCCGTTGAGGCTGGCGAAGGCAGAGGTATCAACGGTGACGCGATAGGTGATAGGGGCGGCGCAAAGAGAGGCCGCGAGAGTGAGAAGAGTGAGAACAGTGCGGATCATTTTTGGATAACTCCTGTTAGAAACTTCCTTGCAGGGCGCGGTAGGTGGGCTGAATCAAGACGTTGCCCGGATTGAGGTAGCGGACGGAGATGTTGGCTGTGGCTCCGTTGGCGAGGGGTCCGGGAGTGCTGACGTAGGGCTTGCCCTGGAACGTGCCGGCGGCGTTGGCGACGGTGACTCCGGCGGGGAGCGTATCGAAGACGACATGCAGGGGGCCGGTGAGCGTCTGGCCGCTGAGATTAGTGAGGCGGACGAAGCCGTTGTAGCCGCCGCTTACGAGAAACAATCCGGTGCTGGAGACGCGGGTGACACCGGTGATGTCGTTGAGCGGATTGTTGGGCAGGGTGACGTAGGCGAGTACGGGATCGTGATCGGAGACGCGCTCGGGGCGGGTGGTGTCGGAGCCGAGGGATTCGGGGAACTCGGTGTTGGTGCGGCCATAGCGGAGGGCGCTGATGAAGGCGCCGAAGGACTGGCTGATCAGCACGTGATCGAGCACCTGCCTGGATCCGCCGAAGATGTAGGAGAAGCGTTCAGAGGCGTCGATTTTATTGGTGGTGACGAGGTCGATGAAGTTGGGCGTGAGGAGATCGCCGCTGGCCTGGACCACCTGGGCATCGGGAGTAGGGTTACCGGTGAGCGTGCCGAGGACATCGACATAGCCGTCGTTGAATTCGTAGGCGTTGTAGTCGCCGACGACGATGACGCGCTCGGTGGGGTTGGCAAGTTGCTGGGATTGGAGGTAAGAGGCGATGTTTTCGGCGGCGAGGCGGCGCTTGGTGCGGACACGGTTGCCTTCGGTGGTGGCTCCGTTGACGGCGTCGCTGTCGACATCGATGAGGGAGCGGAGATGGACGACGATGGCGGTGAAATCGAAGTTGCCGCCGCCGGGGGTTTGGGCGCGACCCTTGAGGACGTAGGGCGGACGGTCGTGAAGCAGGTCGTTGCTGCCGTCGGAAGGATCGATGTAGGTGACGGTGTCGAGGATCTGGCCGGGCGTGCCGAGGATGGTGATACGGGCAGTCTTGGCAAGGAAGCCGACATTCTGGGTGCCCGTGCCGCTGCCGAGGTAGGCGGCGTAGTTGAGGCCGGCCTGCTGGGCGTTGATGGCGGCGGCGAGATTCTGGAGGGCGGTGAGGTTGCTGACTTCGGAGACGCCGACTACATCGGGATAGAGAAGGACGTCGCGCACCATGCGGAGTGCTTTCGCCTGCTGGGTTGCGCTGCCGGTGTAGTTTTCGAGCGACATGTGGCCGATGGTGAGTTGATTGGAGAGCGGGGCGG
>CALFYN010000398.1 GCA_937952345.1 uncultured Acidobacteriota bacterium | reverse complement strand
TGACACCACATCGAAAAAAATCGCGCCGGTATTTTCCGAAAATCAGGCCAATTCTGCTCCCCGTTATCGAAATGCCGTCGTTCGTAGCCGATGGCCTCGCCCGCGGCATCCGCAAAACGCCGCTCCCCCGACGCCGCAAATAGCTCGGCGAACACCCATGCATAGCCCGCCGCGCCATGCGAAAAACCTGTCAGCGTATACAGTCCCTCCCCCTTCACCCGCAGCCGATCGCCATTCTCCACCGCCTGCTCCAGCAAAGCCCCACTGCCCCCAAACTTCCGCTGTATGCTGAGCAGCGCCGCCACCGCTCCCGCGCATCCCCCCATCACATCGAAATACTCCGCATGCGGACGGCACGCCGCCATAAGCTCCCGTTCTTCAACCTTCCCCAGAATCTCCGCCGCTGCCAGCAGCACGCCCGGCCTTCCCGAATATAACCCGCTCGGAAAATCCCACGCTCCTCCCGAGAGTGCATACCGCATCGCCCCTTCCGCAGTCCGGCGAAACACTCCCTCCCCGGTCGCGCCACTTAGCCGGGAAAGAAACAGAGCCACCCCCGCCGCGCCCCGATACACATTCGACGGCAGAGCTTTATGCGCCAACTTGCCGTCAACCTCCTCATCCGCCGTCCAATTGCACACCCCCGCGTGCCAGATTGCATCGCGGCACAATCGTGCCCCAATCCGCGCAGCCGTTTCCAGAAACGACCCGCCCGTGCACCGCGCGCCTGCCACCGCCTCCGCGGGCGGCCACTCGATATCCTCGGAGCCGGCGTTCAACCACGGCCTCTCCCCGCCAATCGCCTCCTCCCCCGTTCCGCACAGCACCGCCTCCGCCACCTTTCGGCAGCGCTGCATTCCAAAACTCCCCGGCCCCGGAGGATTCTCCGCAAACCCCAGACCATCGGCCAGCCTCCGCGTGAACAGCGGCGTCGATGCCTCCCCGCCGCGCAGCCACTGAGCCAACCGTCGCCGAATGCGTTCCACGGCCACAAGCCCCACATGCGCGTGCTCCCGCGGCAGGTACAATACCCCTGCATCTCGCCGGAAATAGGAAGCCGCCTGGCGCGGGCACTTGAAGCGGAAGGAGAGCTGCAACGCGTTGCACTCGTCCGTTACCGCCTCCACCAGCGCCGCGGCCCCCTCCGGGGCGATGTTCCAATAGAAGCGATACAAAGTGCTCCACTCGGGCTCGGCGCCCACGGTTTCGGAGAACACGAAGTAGTTGCCCTCCTGCGTCAACAGCGACTCCTTTTGAACGTAGACGCTGACCGCATCGCCCTTAGCTGGCGGCGTTCCCGGACCGCGCTCGGCCGACAGATACGACCCCGCCACAAACCGCCGCACGATCCCTCGCTTACTCGCGGCGATGTCCCCGTTTCCCAGAAACTCCACCGCCAGCCATCCGTGGTCTGTCGTGTTGCGGCTCCCGTTGGCCTGCTGCAATCGCGCAGTCAGATCTTCATCCGGAAGTGCCGGCCCCGGTACTCCAAACTGCCGGATGTAGCAGTGCTCATAGATCCAGTGAGTGAGTTCGACCACATCGCGCACGCCGCTCTCGGCCGCGGCCGCCAATGCCGCCCGTAGTTCGTTGTTCACGCCTCGAAGAACTCCTCTATGGCCGGTCCCGGATCGCACAGGATGTTCAGGCTCATCTGCAGCATGCGTACATCCGCCGGCCGCAATGCCTTTTGGTTCGCTGTCGACTCCCACACCGATTGCAGCATGCGCGCTCCCGCCAGCAGCATCGCCCGCTCGCGCCGCGTTTCCGTTTCCGCCTCGTCCCAACCCCGCCCTGCCGCATATGCCCCCCAGAAGGCCGCTAACGCCCCGCGAACATCCGCCAAGAGCCGGGAGTCGGGCCGCTCCGTCCATCCGCTCCAATAGGATTGCATCAGCGTCGCTGCATCCCACAGCGAATCCCCGCAGCGCAGCAACTCCCAGTCGATGATGTGTGGAGCGGCTTCCGCATCGTCCCCATCCACAAGGCAATTGCCCAGCTTCCAATCGCTATGGATCAGCGTCTCCGCCTGCCAGCTTTCCCGTAACTTCTCGAGCGGCGGTTCGAACTCCGGATACTTGCGCAGCACCGCCAGATACTCCCGTTGTGCCCGCGGTATCGAAGTATTGTCCACCGATTCGTGAGCGGACCGCGGAGCACTGAGGAAAGACGGCAGCGTTCGCGAAAACTGGTATCCCAGATCCGTCGCCGATACCAGACCCCTGCACTCCTCATGCACCATCGCCATCGCTTCCCCAAGTCCGCGCGCCCGGGCCGGGTGATAGCGTTTCTCGCGAGGCAACCCCAGCATGCTCTTTCCCCGAATCGTTTCCATCACGAAGATAGAGCGCTCCGGATCCCACGAATACACCCGCGGCAGCAAGCTCTTCAGCCGCTTCAAGCGTTGGTCATTCTGCGCCAGCCAGTACCACTCGGCTTCTCGCAGCAGCGATTGCCTCTTCTCTCCGCGCCCATCCCCCGCCTGTTTTAGTGTTAGCAGTAAAGAACCGGCCCGCACGAAATACAGAGTGTTTCTGCTCTCGTGAACCGTGACTTCCCATTCACCCTTTGAAACCCATTCCGCCGTCGTGATGCCGCGCTGCCGCAAATAAGAAAGCGCAGTGGAAGGAGTCAGAAACATGCAACGGAACCAGGCCGCTCTGACTCCAGCCTAGGCATTGGGTTGCGCTGGGAATGTCCACCCCGATTGCACCGCCGGAAAAGCGGTGTACTTTTTTCCCTTCTCTTCGCCACAGCCCTCCGTAGGCTCGCACGGATGCGTAGGCTCGCACGGTTGCTCATGCGATTCCGGAGGTGGAACGCATCCCTCCACCGTCTCCATCTCCGGCGGCCTGGGCGCACACTCCTTCGTAGGGCCGCATTCTAGTGCAGCACCATGCGATTGTGGAACCGGTAGGCATTCGTCCGAGTCGTCGTTCGGCGGCTTCGCCGCGTTCAGCGGCTTAGCCAATGTATTTTCCCGCATGAGTATGCTGGAATACTCAAAAGAAATCACGCCATCAAAAAGGGGAGATTGTTGATTCATAACAATTGGTTCGATTACCCTATCACAGTTCCCCCATCCCCACAAGAAAATTCTTCCTGCCTGACTAAAATCCTTCCAACTGCCAAATCGACCCACTCACTTCATGCAACGCAAGAAATACATGATCGAGCGATGCCGTCAGCCGCAGATTCCCGATAGGTGCGGCCAGCTTCTTTGCGTAGGAATGAAAGTGCGCAACTGCCTTGGCCTCCCCAACAGGTTTCATAGCCCCATCCAGCCGCTGCGCCCACAGACAGTAATACCCATCCGAACTGTCGCCATAGTACAGCGTGTGCCCATCCGGAGCAAACGTCACTCCAGGATGCGCAGTAATGGGGCGCGCCACCAGATTCCACTCCCCTACAGGAGGTGCCTTCCCCTCGCGAAACGGCACCAGATAGACATCCCACGCGCCCTGCTTTGCCAACGTCACAGCCACCCATCTCCCGTCCCGCGTGATCGCCATCGGCGCAATTTTCCGCTCACTATTCTCCAGATACACCGTGGACTGTCCCGATTCCACATCAAGTACCGACAGCGACTTGTTAAACACGTCCGCGCACAGCATTCTCCTGTTGTCCCTCAGCCAGACATTGTCCCGGCAACAGTTCGTACAGATAATCCGCTCCGGCCCACCCTCGAACGGCGTCATCCCCATCAGCAATGCGTTCTTGGCATCTTGAAAGTAGGTAACTCTTGTCGCATCTGGGCTCAAATCCACTTGAAAGTTCCTTGCCGGCGGACGCGTGATGTCTACCTTTCTTCCCGTGGTCAAGTCGAGCGTCCACACATTCCGCGAGTCCGTTTCCAAAGAATCCCCATAAAGAACCGCTTGCCTCCGCGTCAACACCAGTTTCGTCCCGTCATCCGACGCCGCCCGCGGCAATTCTTCCGCCAGGTCCGAAGTCAGCCGTTTCAGCGGCAGTGCGCCGGGCTGCGATAGTGCTTTCCACGGTACCGAGTACACATCCGTGTTCGAGTCCACGCTGGCGAAGACCAAACGC
>CALFYN010000397.1 GCA_937952345.1 uncultured Acidobacteriota bacterium | reverse complement strand
CCGATGAGGAAGAGGCTCAAGGCGCCGGGTTCGGGAACCTGACCGACATCGGCCAGGGTGTCGCCGACGAAGTCAACGGCCCAGGCTGAGGTGCGGAAGCTGCTACCGAAGGGATCGACGAAGGTCTGCCCGGGAAAGCCGGAGTTGGTTCCAGTGAATGAGGGATCGTTGAGGTTCGCGGCGTCGTATTGAAAGCCATCGGAGAGATTCCCCACCGCCGTGTTGCCTTGCTGCGTCAACACTACGGTGTACAGGCCGGCCACCAGATTCAGCGGCAAGTTGCTGCTGTCATAGACGATGGCGTCGAAGCAGAAGCCTGTGGTGGGGTCGATACCGCGGCCAAAGCAGTTGGGGACGGAGCCGCCGAGGTTGTCCGCGGCGATGAGCGTTCCGGTGGAATCGAAGACGGAAAGGGCGGGGGCGAATCCACCGGCGCTGATGTTGTTGCCGGCCTGATTGAGCCCACCGGCGTAGCCGAAGGTTTGAATGGTCAACACGCCATCGGTGGCCATGGTGACCTGGAACAGCTGGATATCGTTATCCTGTGCGAAATTTCCCGTGAAGCTGAAGCCGGCGCCGAAGGCGGCAGCCGATCCAAGCAAGAAAGCACACGCAACCGTTCGTAGAGAGGCGAACATGTTCAGATCCTCCGAGATGCTGAATATCTGCTTCTAGGTAGAGAGAGATTTTCCTAGGCTAGGAGACAGCATACCAGAAGTTCGCGCAGGCGCAAACGGGAAAAGAGTGTCCCAGGTCGCAAATGGTTTTAGGCAAAGCGGTACTTTTGCGTCTTATCGTCCCACAAAACCTTTTTATTGTTGCGGAATGAGAGAGTGGCAAGGTGGCCGGAGATGGCGGCCTGCTGGCCGACCTGGACGGGGGCGATGAGCTTTTCCTGGCCGCGGATGGCGGCTAGCCAGTTTTTGATATGCGATTCGACGGCGAGATTGTCGTTGCCGGGAAGCTCGATGCGCTCTTCCTTGCGGGCGGCGACGTGGGCCGGGGGCTTGCCGCCGAAGGTTTCGGGTGTGAAGGTTAGGATCTGGCGGTTGAGGACTTCGATGGTTCCTTCGTTGCCCATGAACTGCTCGCCGTAGCCGTACTTGACGTTGCCGAAATAGCAGGAGTAGTTGATGTGGAACTTGTCGGGGTATTCGTAGAGGGCGCTGAAGGTATCGGGGACTTCGCGATCATCGGCGGCATCGGTCCAGCGGTAGATACCGCCCGAAGCCATGCAGGAAGTGGGGGTGGTCTTTCCGCAGACGAAGTTGGTGATATCGGTCTGATGGACGAGGAGATCGGTGGAAATGCCGCCGGAATAATCCCAATAGAGGCGCCATTGATAGTAGCGGCCTTTGTGGAAGGGGCGCTTGGGGGCGGCGCCGAGGAACTTGGGCCAGTCGGTATTCTGCTCGTTGGCGTCCTTGGGGATGGTGTAACGCCAGGCGGGGTTATCGGGGAGAGAATTGCGATACCAGAAGGCGCGGACGTAGTGGATGTCGCCGATCATGCCTTTGGCGACCATTTCCTTGGCCTTCTGATAGAGGGTGTTGCTGCGGTTCTGGGTGCCGACCTGGACGACGCGGCCGACCTTTTCAGCGAGTTTGACGATCTCGGCGCCTTCCTCGATGGTGTGGGCTAGGGGTTTTTCGAGGTAGATATGCTTGTTGGCCTTGAGGGCGGCAATGGCCATCGGGTAGTGGAGGTGTTCGGGGGTGGCGATGACGACGGCATCGACGGACTTGTCGGCGAGGATCTCGCGGTAGTCCTTGGTGGCCATGGGAGTATTGCCGCCCATGGTCTGGATGCGGTCTTTGCCTCGGGCAAGGTTGCCGTCGTAGGTGTCGCAGGTGGCGACGACTTTGAAGGGCTTCGAGTTGCCCTTGTAGAGCCGCTCCATGAGGTAGTAGCCGCGGCCGCCGGTGCCGATCCAGGCGAGCTGCAATTCACTGTTCACGTTCTGCGCGGAGAGCACGGCGGGGGCGAGTGCGGCGCTGGTGGATTTGACGAAATCACGGCGCGATGGTTCGGACATTGAACTTGGCTCCTTTATGAAGTGCGTTGTATGAATCTCCAGGATATCATTGACTGAATTGAGAGGCTTGCGCTGCTCGGGACGCCGGCGATTCGGTACCATGGAATATAGGGGCACATGAAGATAGCAATCGGCGCCGATCACGCCGGGTTCCAATTAAAGGAAGAGCTGCGTTCGAACCTGGCCGCGGCGGGCCACGAGGTCATTGACCACGGGACGGGGAATTCGGAATCGACGGACTATCCGGATTACGCGGCGGGTGTGGCGGAAGATGTGAGCGAGGGAAGAGCGGAGCGGGGCATTCTGGTATGTTCGACGGGCGTGGGGATGTCGATTGCGGCGAACAAGGTGCCGGGAATCCGGGCGGCGCTGGCGTGGAACGAAGACGAGGTCCGGTTGACGCGGGAGCACAACGACGCCAACGTGCTCACGATCGGGGCCAAGTATCACGATAGCCAGCAGGCCGAGCGGCTGGTGGAAGTGTTCCTGCATACGGGGTTTTCCGGCGGGAGACACTCGCGGAGATTAGGCAAGATTGAAGATTTGGAGCGCAAGAACGCGCAGCAAGGAGAAGCACAGCAACAATGACCGAGCAGCAAAGAATGGCCCGTCCGCTGGCGGAAGTGGATCCTCAGGTCTACGAGGCAATCCAGCAGGAGATCGAGCGCCAGCATGCGGGACTGGAGCTGATTGCGAGCGAGAATTTCACCTCCGAGGCCATTCTCGAAGCCACGGGCAGCGTTTTCACGAATAAGTACGCGGAAGGCTATCCGGGCAAGCGCTATTACGGCGGTTGCGAATTCACCGATGTGGTGGAGAATCTGGCTCGGGAGCGGGCAAAGAAGCTGTTTCGGGCGGAGTATGCGAATGTGCAGCCGCACTCGGGGTCGCAGGCGAATCAGGCGGCGTATGCGGCGGTGATTGAGCCGGGGTCGACGATTCTGGGGATGAATCTGGCGCATGGCGGGCACCTGACGCACGGGCATCACCTGAATTTTTCGGGGAAGACGTACAAGGTGATTCCGTACGGTGTGCGGCAGGACGATGAGATTATCGACTACGACGAACTGGCGCGGCTTGCCGAGGAACACAAGCCGAAGATGATCATTGCGGGGGGCAGCGCGTATCCGCGGATCATCGATTTCGCGAAGTTCCGGGCGGTGGCGGATGCGGTGGGCGCGATTCTCGTGGTGGACATGGCGCACTTTTCGGGGCTGGTGGCGGCGGGGATTTATCCGAACCCGTGCGAGTGGGCGGATATCGTGACATCGACGACGCACAAGACGCTGCGCGGGCCGCGGTCGGGGATTATTCTGGCGAAGGAGAAGTACGGGCCGGCGATCGACAAGAGCTTGTTTCCGGGGATTCAGGGCGGGCCGCTGGTGCATGTGATGGCGGCGAAGGCGGTGGCGTTTCTGGAGGCGATGACGCCGGAATTCGTGGAATACCAGAAGCAGGTGGTGGCGAACGCGCAAGCGGTGGCGGCGACACTGGCCGAGGAAGGCTACCGGATTGTGTCAAAGGGCACGGACACACACCTGTTGCTGGTGGACGTGTTCGCCAAGGGCGTGCGCGGGAAGGAAGCGGAGAAAGCGCTGGACCGGGCGCACATCACGGTGAACAAGAACGCGATTCCGTTCGATGTGAATCCGCCGCTGAATCCGAGCGGGATTCGAATCGGCACGCCGGCGGTGACTACGCGAGGCATGAAGACGGCGGATATGCAGGAGGTGGGACGGCTGATCGCGGAAGTGCTGAACAACGTCGCCTCCGATGAGGCCATCGCTTCGGTTGCGAAACGGGTGAAGGCGCTCACGGAGAAGTTCCCCCTGTACCGCTGGAAGCTCGCCTCCGCCGCGCTAAGCCGATGAGCGAAGCCGCCGGCCGTCCACTGCGCATTGTGATGGACGCCCGACACGTGCGCGATTTCGGAGTTGGCACGTATATTCGCAATCTGACGCAGGCGTTCGCCAAGATTGACACGCTGAATCGCTACACGCTGGTGACGCACAAGAGCGATGCGCACTTTCTGGCGGGGCTGCCGGAGAACTTCCGCATTCTGCACTATGAAGGTCGCGATACGGATTCGCAGGAACATTTCCGGTTCCCGACGTTCTTGCGCGGGTTGGGGGATTTGTATCACATTCCGCTGTCGATGGTGCCGTTGCTGATGCCGAAGCCGTATATCGTGACGATTCACGACATGAGCCGGCTGATGTTTGAGCAGACTTCGGGGTGGCGGTACAACCTGCGGCGGATCCGGTTCCGGCGGGGACTGCTGCGGGCGCGGCAGATCATCGCGGTTTCGGAAGCGACGATGGATGACGCCGAGAGCCTGCTGGGGATTCCGCAGGAGCGGATGAAGCTGATCTATAACGCGCCGGATCCGCGGTTTTTCGAGCATGCTCCGCCGTCGGATGCGCGCGCCGGTGGTCCGGACGCAGTGATGCACGAGCGGCGGCGGATTCTGGAGCGATACCAGATTACATCGCCGTTTCTGTTGTACGCCGGCACGATCCGGCCGCAGAAGAACATTCCGCGGCTGGTGGAGGCGTTCGCGGTGGTGCGCGGGGAATTGGAATCGCACCCGGAATATAAGGATCTGCGGCTGGTGATCATCGGCGATGAACTGTCGCGTTATCCGGGAGTGCGGCGGGCGGTGCTGCAAACTCGGATGGAGAACGCGGTGCGGTTTCTGGGATTCGTGCCGTTTGACACGCTGCGGGTGTTCTATGAAACCGCGGAGGCGTTTGTTTTCCCGTCGCTGTACGAAGGGTTTGGATTGCCGCCGCTGGAGGCGATGGCATCGGGGACTCCGGTGGTGACTTCCGAGGTGAGCTCGCTGCCGGAGGTGGTGGGAGAGGCGGCGGTGACGGTGAATCCGGAGAATGTGTTCGATATCGCGAGGGGGATCAAGGAAGTGCTGCTCGATCCGGAGTTGCGAAAGCGGCTGTCGGCGGCGGGTTTGGAGCAGGCGAAGAAGTTCAATTGGGAACGGACGGCGCGGCAGGTGCTGGAGGTGTACGAAGAGGCTGCGGGGCGGGTGAACTGAGGCTTCAGAAGGTGTAGCGGAGGTTGGCGAAGGCGTTCCAGCCGGGAGAATCGAGGCCGGAGCCGTGGAGGCGGTAGTTTTTGTCGAGCAGGTTGCCGATGCCTGCGCCGATGCGCCAGCGTTCGCCGATTGGCAGACCGCCTTGTACGTCGAGGGCAACCCAGCCGGCGGTAGAGCTGTAGAGGGGTACACGGGTGCTGTCGGCTACGCCGGGGAGCACACGGTCCTGAATCTGGCGGAGGGATTCGCCGGTGATGGTGAAGACGCCATTGGCGATGAAGGGGGCGATGCGGGAGCCGGCGAAGAAATCGGCGATGTCCTGGCGGCGGCGGGAGGCTCCGATTCGTTCGTCGTCAATGTCGCCGCCGCTCAAGCGCCGCTGCGCGCCGGAGGCGGTGGCCCGTACTTCGAACCACCATTTGCCTTCGTAGCGCAGATTGGCCATGCCGGATTGCGGCGGGAGGCGGCGGACGTTGCGATTGGGGAAGAGATCGCGGCCCACCAAATAGCTGTAGCTTGTTTCGGCGCGCCAGTGGCGGGATAGCAGCACGCGGGAGAGGAGTTCGGAGCCGTAGTAGCGGGTTTGCCCATCGTTGACGAAAGCCTTTACGGCGCGCGGATCGAAGGAAGTGGCGACGGGCTGGACGCCCTGGGCCTGTTGGGCAGGGGTGGGAGCGATGGGGGTGACGGGGAGTCCGGCAAGGCTGGTGGGGACGCTGCCGATGCGGAAGAGCAATGTGCGGCGGACGATGGGGTCGTAGATATCGGCGTGGAAGGCTTGGGCGCGGACGTAGAGGCGGCTGTTGCGGACGGTGAATCCGGTTTCGTAATTGCGGAGGGATTCGGCCTTCAGGCCGGCGGCGGGCCTGCCCAGGGAGAGGGCCGCTTCTCCGGAGTTGTTGCCGAGGAGGGCCCCGGCGGCGGTGGATTCGGAGGCGGGGATCTCGTAGCCGAGATCGTTGAGGCCGATGGCGCCGAGATCGTTGGCATTGGGGGCGCGGAAGCCGCGGCCCACCGAAGCATGCCAGGTGAGCATGCTGGTGGCGTGCCAGGCGAGGCTGGCTTGATAGGTGGCGTCGTGGAAGGTCTGCTTGCCTTCGGCCGTGCCGAAGCGGTCGGCGAAGGTGCGGAATCCGACGCGGGTGAAGCGGGCGGCGGCCATGGCTCGCAGTTTGGAAGGAACCAGGGCAATGCTGTCCTGGACGAACAGGCCCATCATCCCGTATCGGGAGCCATTGGGGTAAAGCGGGCGCTGCGCGGTTTGCCGCCCGGAGGCGGTGATGGTGCGTGCCGAGTCGATGTGCTCGTCGTAGTATTCGCCTCCGAAGAGAAATGTATGGCGGCTTCCTATTCGAGTGGACGCCTGTCCACTGTATCCGATGCTGCGAACGGTGCTGTCATCGGCGGTGATGGAATCGGTGGCACGCAATCCCTGGCGGATGCTGCCGTCGCGTTGCTGGTTGACGGAGAACGTGCCGCTGAGGGTGTCGAGCCATGCGAGATTCAGGCGCTCATAGCGGGCGTAGCCGAAGTCGAGGATTTGTGGCTCGAAGAGGGATTGCATGCGGCCCAATCCGCCCCACAGATCCTTGTATCCTTGCACGCCATCCTGGGCGCTGCGCTGGAACCAGAAGGAGAGCGATTGATTGGCGGTGGGACGGGCGGAGAACTTCGAGTGGAACCCGGTCTGGCGGAATCCGGTTCCGGCGTGGCGGGAACCGGTGACGCGCTGGATCTGATCCTGGTTGAGGCCGAAGAGGCGGCGGAGGACATGGCGGGAGTCGGTTGCGCCTCCCGCGCGGAGGTCGTCGAGGCCGCGGCCGGAACCACCGACCAGCCAGCCCCACTTGTCGCGTGTGAGGGACAATTCGCCGTAGCCGCCGGCGGAGCGATCAGCGGAGGCGCCCGTGAAGGAGAATACGCCGTGGGGGCGCAGGGCGCCGGCTCCCAATTGGGGTGATGGGGTGAGAACCTGAATCGTGCCGCCCATGGCGTCGCTGCCGTAAGGGGCGCTGACCGGGCCGAGGACGGCTTCGACGCGCTCGGCCTGTGCGGGGTCGAGGAAAGCGAGGTACTGATTGGGGCCGGAGCGGAAGGTGGAGTTGTTGAAGCGGATGCCGTCGACGAGGTTGAGGACCTGATAACCGGTGAGACCGCGGAGGAAGGGGGAAACCTGTCCGTAGGCGGACTGCTGGGTGAATACGCCGGCCATTCCGTGCAAGGCGTTTCCTAAGGTTGGAATAGGCAACATGCCCCAGGTTTTGCGTTCGGCTGTATGGGCGACGGAGGAGGCGGATTCGGCTTCGCCGACGATGCCACGCTCGGCGGTGACGGTAATTGTTGTTTTGAGGATGTCCTGGGGCTGGCCGGCGGCGGGCCCGAGTAGAAATTGTAATGTAATCAAAACAAACAACATAATGGATTCAGTAGATCTTTATTGTACAAGGTACTGGGAAGGTGGCTCAGGTTCCCCTAAAGTGTACCTCTCCCCCAGCCGATCAAAGGGTCATGAGCAGGAGCCTTCTGTTCGGACTGTCGTTCTTGGCTTTGATGGAAACGGGACTGGCGCAGACGGTGAGCACAACCACCATCTCGACGACGCCTCCCGGCTTGCGTTTTTTTGTGGACGGGGTGCCATACCAGGGGGCGCAGACATTTCTGTGGCCTGCCGGCAGCAAACATACGATTCTGGCGGAGAGCGCACAATACTGGTTTCCTGGCAGGAGATCCACATTCGCCGGATGGCAGGAGTCCTCGAACAGACTCAGTTTGACGGGGGATACGATCAACGTGACGGCGGACCCGGCGATCACGTTTTACAGAGCCAACTATAACGACGAGTATCTGATCCGGTTTAATTTCTATTCCTGCGACCCGTCCGCGCCGGGCCATTGCCGGCCGCCGGGGACCATATCGGTGGGTGGGACTGTCATTTCGGCGGACCATGAGCAATGGTCGCCACTCAACACCGTGATCTCACTGGTAGCGCAGCCGAATCCGGGCTTTGTTTTCGCAGGATGGGGACCGGCGGGCGGCCACTCGACGTCGGCCATCCTGGAATACACGGTGAGGGGGACGGCAACCTTCAGCGGGATGTTCGCGGCGGCGAAACGGGTGACACTGCTTTCTGATCCTCCGAATCTTCTGGTGGCGCCGGACCGCACCCCGACACGAGCTCCCGCGGAAGTGGATTGGGGGCAGGGCACAAGGCATGTTCTGGGAGCGGTATCGCCGCAGGGAGAAAAAGATAACGGCTCGCGGATTTGGGTTTTCAAGGATTGGAGCAACGGGGCGAAGCTGAACGATGTCTACGTGGTGAGTAACACCAGCACGCCGGAGACGCTGACGGCACGGTTTGTGCGAGGCGTCGGGGCAAGTTTCGTGACGAGCCCGACGAATTTGAAGCTGAAGATAGACGGGAAGGATAGTTGGGTGGCGTACAACTTCACCTGGGGCGCCGGGATGTCGTACGAGGTTTCCGCGCCATTGGAGCAGACGGATTCGCGAGGACGGCGCTACCGGTTCAAGAGCTGGTCCAATGGCGGGCCGGCGACGCAGACCATCACGTTAACCGACCAACATGTCACGACGGGATTCCGGCTGATTGCGACTTATGAACCGCTGAGCCAGTTGACGATCACATCGAATCCGCCGGGGATGAGCATGACGGTGGACGGCAAGGAATGCCGGGGATCGTGCACGCTCGACAGGGCGGAAGGCGAGCAGGTGGTGATCAAGGCGAGCACGGCGCTATCCACATCCGATACCAGCCGGCTGCAGTTTGAAGGCTGGTCTGATGGTGGTCCAGCGGACCGCACCTTCACCTTTGGCAGCGATGCCCGTGTGTCGCTGACGGCCAACTATCGGAGTTACTTCCGGCTGGTTGCGAGCGCCGATCCCGGGACGGGTGCGGCTTTCGTGCTGGACCCTGTCTCATCGGACGGGTTCTATGCGTCGGACACGAATGTGATGGTGACGGCAGAGGTAAAGCC
>CALFYN010000396.1 GCA_937952345.1 uncultured Acidobacteriota bacterium | reverse complement strand
TGCTCGATCTCGACCGGCAGTTTCCCGGGATGCGCTTTCGCATGATCGATGAGCAGGACGGCATCCGCCAGCATATCCGTATTTTCATCAATGGAGAGCCGGCGACCAGTCTTGCCGCGCCGCTGGAATCGAGCGACGAAATACAGATCATATGTGCGATCAGCGGCGGATCGCAGTAGAAACGCGCGACAGTCCGTTACGGTATACTCAACCGCAATATGCCCCAAGGTTCCATCACGCTCCGCGTCACTGACTTGACTGGCGATCCACTTCACGCGGCCATCGATCTCGACCTCGACCCACTGCCACCGCCGGCGGGCGCAGGCGGTGCACGCATGCATGCCACGGTAAACATGGGCGCGGCCAGCGAGGTGAATATCGGAAAGATTGAATGCCTCGGCGGACCGGGCACACGGTACATGTTCACCGTGCGCTCAAAGAATTATTGCCCTTATTCTTTTTTTCAGATGGTATCCGCCGACCGAGTGATACCCGGAAGCGACATGGTGGATCTTTGGGTGGACCCTTCGCGCGTCAAGGGAATCAAGGCGCCGAAGTTTCAGGATCTGGATGCGAAACCTCAGCGACTGCTGGACTCGGCGCGCATGTTCAGCCTGCTGCCGGAAGATCAGGATCTAGTGGGAAAGAGCGGAGCAAAGCTCTACAATGCGCTGGGGCCGCTGCGGCAAGCGGCGTTCCTCAATATTGTGAAGAAAGCATCGCATCGCGGCACCACGCAAAATTGCGGCAGATTTATCCGCAGCCTGATTCTCTGCCGCCAGGATCGCTTCTTCGCCATGGTGGAACCGGAAATGCAGGACTTTCTCCGCAACAGCGAGCGCTTCAAGTCTGCACCCAACACACTGCATGAGCCATTGCCGGATTTCCAGATGGAAGAAAGCTTCAAGTCTCGTGATGCGCACGCCAATCTTCAGGTCACGTTCATGCGCCACGCTACGAGCGGGATCATGGCGGCGGACATCGACATCGATGAGTCGAGTGGTATTGAACATGGATTCGAGGTCATTCGCAATGCCGCCTTTCAGGACCGGACCAATCCCTACCTCATCCATCAATTCCTGATCGCCGCCGATCCCATCGAGAAAACACTCGACCCAGGCTACCGCTTCGTCTTCAAATAGAGCTACAGTTCGGTGTTCGCTTCCGCGGTCAGCGCCGCACGGTCGAGTATCTCCACCTCACGGCGTTGAATGCGCAGCATGCCTTCCGATTGAAACCGTCCCAAGTTGCGCGAGACCACTTCGCGCACCGTGCCGAGACGGTTCGCCAGTTCTTCGTGCGTTTCGGGCATAGGGAACCGCCCGCCACCCGCGGTATCGGAAAAGGTCAGCAGTTCCTGGGCCAGCCGTTGGCGGATGCTGCCAAAAGTGATGCGCTCCACAAGAGAAACCAGATGCCGCAGCCGCGATCCGAATGCCGAAAGAAAGCGCACGCTGAGATCGGGGTTGCGCCGGCACGCATTGAGAAAATCCGAAGTCAGCAGCAAAATGCCTACCGTAGGCTCCACAGCTACTACCGTCGCGGGGTAAGGACCGCCGTCAAACACAGGCACCTCGGCGATTGTGCAAGGGGCGTGCTGCAGCGCGAGAACAATCTGCCGGCCGCTAGGGGTCACCTTGACGATCTTTACCATTCCGTCGGCAACAATCCACAGGCCCTTGCAGGGTTCTCCCTCATCAAAAAGGGATTCGCCGGTTTCAAAACGTTTCGTGATGGAAATGTTCGAGAGCGCCTGCAACTCGGCTTCCGGCAGGAAAGCGAACAACTCGATCTCACGAAACGCGGGGTGAATCGCCATGGGGAATCCGTTATTTTCCCATACCGGGCGTGACTGCGGTCACAGCAGATTCTCTCCAACGCGAGTTATCCTGTACGCGTGATCCAGCCGTCGCAGCTTTGCCAAGGGAATCAGCAGGAGTCCCAGACTCTCGATGATCCATTACGTCATCTGACCGCCTGCCACCGCAGAATCGAGGAAAGGCTGGCGACACTCGAACGGGTCATTCCGCACTGGGAAACCCTGGCGGATGAAGCGCTCCAGGCCGTGCGCAATGCATTCCGCTTCTTCGATACCAATGGTGTATGGCATACGGAGGATGAGGAACGCAGCATCTTCCCGCGCATGCAGGGGAAGCTGACCGAAGAGGAACGGGGCTACCTTGCCGAATTGGAGCGTCAGCACGACACGGCAGAGGCTGCCTACGAAGCGCTGCGCGCCATCGTCTCCGAACTCGATAACCAGCGTGCAGATCAGGAGTGGATCGCGGCGTACGCAGCCGCCACCACGCGACTGGCGCGGTTGTATCGCGATCACATCGCCTCAGAGGATACACGCCTAGTCGAAATCGGAACACGCATCCTCAGTGAGACCGAACTGCGCACAATAGCAGAGGAGATGAAACAACGCCGGGGGCTCAGATGAAGGGATTGCTGCTCCCTCGCGAACACGGAGCCTGGGGAATGCTGTTGCAGCCCTTTGTGGCCGCGGCGATTCTCGGCCGCCAATGGACATGGTTGTTCGTGCCGGCACTGCTTTCGGTCCTGATCGTATTCATCATGCGCGAACCATTGCTGGTGCTGGCGCGGCAGCGCACCATTTGGCGTGAGCCCCGACCGGAATCGGAGATTGCCCGCCGCAATGTGGCGTATGAAACGCTGCTCCTCACGATCTGCGGGCTATCCTTGCTCAGCCAGGTTCCAGTCACCGTGCTGGCCATCCTCGGAGCCATGGCAGCCGCACTCAGCGCACTGGCACTGTTCATGACGATGCGTAACAAGCAGCGCTCGGTCTGGCTGCAATCGGCAAGCGCGTTCGGACTCAGTTCTTCGGCCTTGCTGGCGAGCCAGGTGGGCCGGGGATCGTTGTCTGACTATTCCACATGGGCGATTTGGGCCATCCTCAGCTTGCATTTCCTCACCGGCATTTTTCTGGTCCATGCGCGGCTGGACAAACGAACCGGGAAGCCCACGTCGGCATCGATGCAACGCTACGCGTGGTTTTGCATCGCCGCAAACATCCTCTGCGGCGTGGCAGGATGGGGGTTGGGCGATACACGCATCCTGCCGCCCTTATGGCTGAGCGCCGCTGTCAGCATCGGCGAACTCTGGTGGATAAGCCGTCCTGCTTCCTTGAAAGAACCATTGAAGCGGGTGGGGCTGCGAGCCCTCACCGTTTCGCTGGTTCATACCATCGTGGCTATTGCCGCGCTCTGGTAGGAGGACCGGGCCGGCGCATCGGAACAGGGCCATCCGGGAACCCTTCCGGCCCACCGCGCAGCAGCCCCAACCTCCGCGCTTCGTGCAACGCGGGCATTAGCTTGGCCGCATCCTCCAGCGCCGCAAGTTTGGCGCGCTGCGATGCATCCAACAAGACCGCGGCTTCCTTCAGGAACCCATCATCGGCACCGCGGATTTGCTTGCGATAACTTTCCAATTCGAGTGTCAAACGTCCGACGGCAGCCGCATCGCCGCTGCCTTGTCGCAGCATCTCATCCAGTTGCCGGCGCTTCGTGTGCATCTCCTGGAATCGTGCACGGTTGCTTTCCGCGCGCGAGCGCATGAGCTGTTTCCATTGCGCGGACTGCGCATCGCTCAGGGAGAGATACTCCTGAATTGCGTCGAAAGAAGGCGGCGGCCCTTGAGGCCGCGGGGGATTCTGCGCAGCCATGACGGCCGCAACGGCAAAGAGCATCAAAGTTTTCATCGGATACCTCATGCATCCAATGACGGGCCGGAAGAGTTGCCGGATTACGCGGGCCGCGCAATGCCGAATTGCGGCCAGTATTTTCCAGGCAACCGTGTAGGACGCAAATCCCGCCCGCAAAAAACGTGTTTCGTGTAACCTGTTGCCAGCTTGCGTCCATCCGCTGTGGACATTTCATAGGCGAACGTGACCATCCGCGGGTGTGCGCTCTCGAGCCAGGTCAGCACGACGATTTCCTCGTCGTACAAGGCGGGGGCCAGGTAGCGGCAATTCGCTTCCGCCACCGTGAGCAGGATGCCGTCTTCCCGCTCCATTGCGCTGTAGGCAACACCTGCCGCGCGGCAAAACTCCACCCGGCCGATCTCCATCCACACCAGATAGTTTGCGTAGTAGACGATGCCCATCTGGTCGGTCTCGGCGTAGCGCACGCGAAAGCGGGTTTCCTGGCGGTTCGTCACATCACCGGACCAATCCGCCACGGCACGAACTCCTTGTGGCCCAATTGT
>CALFYN010000395.1 GCA_937952345.1 uncultured Acidobacteriota bacterium | reverse complement strand
GCCCACTCGGCGTGTGGCGGTGGGGAACTTGCCAACGCCCGCCTGGACGATTTCATCGGCGATGGTGAGGTAAACGTCGCCGACGGTGCCAGTGATGCGCGTGTGGCGGCCTTTAGCGATTTTGCCGACGCCTCCGGCGACGAGCATGGCGAGTCCACTGTTCTTGTGCGGATTGGCTTCGGCGTGTTCGTGCACGTAGACGAGGCAGGTGCGATCAAAGACGGTGGCGTCGCCTTCGGGGATGGATTTGAGCCGGGCGACGAGATAGGCGAATTCTTCGACGTGCCACTTGCAGATGTCGCGGAGCACCTTTTGGCCTTCGACTCCATCGGCGCCGCTGACCTTGCCTTCGGCGTGGGTGTAATCGTGATGGCGGGAGGAGGTGTAGCCGAGCCAGGGGAAGCGGGAGATGCTCTGGCATTTGGTCAACATGTAGGAGGCGACTCGGGTTTGGCGAGTGGCGAGGGCCTGGACGAGGAGATCGCTTTGGAGCTTGGCGATGCGGGGCCAGTCTTTCATGTCGCCGTCGAAATCGGGGGGATCGACGCGGCGGTACTCTTCGGGGAGGGCGGCGATGGCTCGCTCCATGTCGCGGATGCCGGAGAGGTGCTCTTCGAGGCGGGCCTGATCGTCGTTGGGAAGCTTCTTCTTGAGGGCGGTGGCATCCTGCTGGATGGCGTCGAGAATGCTGCGCTTGCGGTTGACCCAGCCTTCCTCGCGTTCGCCGAAGAGGCGATCGAAGAGGCGGTGGGGGATCATCTCGGGAGGCAGGGCGCGCTCATATCCGGCCCAACTCATGTTGCGCTGCATGCTCTCGCCGAAGGATTCCTGGGCAACGCCGATTTGGAGGGAGCGGAAGCGGGAATCGCCACCGATTTTCGCGGCGATGACCTGATCGATGGAAGGGCCGGAGGGACCGCGTCCGGTGAAGTGGGTGCCGGTCATGAGACCGCTCATGGAGTTCGTGTGGCCGTTGCCCTGGCCGCTGGCGGCGGCGTTATCGACACCGCTGAGGACGTGGAAATCGCGGCGGAATGCGGCGAGCGGGGAGAGGCACGGCGTCATGCGATAGTCGGTGCCTTCTTCGGCGGGAATCCAGTAGCGTTCGGGAATGCCGTTGCCGTTGAACCAGAGCACGAAGCGTGTTTCGATGGGCTTCGGCGCGTTGGTGGCGGGAGCGGCGTAGGCGGTGCCGTGCGAATTGAACATGGAGACCAGCGGCGGAAGGCCGACAAGCACGGGGCTTCCGGCGGCGGTGAGGCCACGCAGCAGAGTGCGGCGGGAGATGTTGAGTGGCTTAGTGTTGACGAACGGCATGGGCAATCCCTCCTGAGGTTTCGCGTGACAGCATCAAGGATAGAATCAGGTCTTTGAATCGAAATTGCGATTTGCGGAAATCTTCGGTCATTTTGACGATGACCGGGCGGTCGGCGGGCGTTTCGAGGCGTCCGGCGATGTAGCGGAAATATTGTTTGGCGACGCATTCCTGGCATTGCGTGCTTTGGGCGAGTACGGCGCCGAGTTGCGCGGGCGTGGAGAATTTGGAATTGGCGACGCCGGCGACGAAGCCGGATGGGTCGATATCGAGTTCCCAGGCTTTGACGATTTTGCCGCGGTCTTCGCGGGTGCGTCCGGTGGAAGTGAGGGCGTATTTATCGCGGAAGCCGCCGACGGCATCGAATTTTTCAAAGCCGAAGCCGATGGGATCGATGAGGCTATGGCAGCTCGCGCAGCCGGGATTGGTAACGTGCGCGGAGAGGCGATCGCGATTGGTTTGCGGCTTGGCGGCGGTGAGCGGAGGCAGGTTGGTGTCGACGCCGGCGGGAGGATCGGGGACGTGCTGACAGAGGAATTGTTCGCGG
>CALFYN010000394.1 GCA_937952345.1 uncultured Acidobacteriota bacterium | reverse complement strand
GAACAAGATCGGCCAGGTCTACCAAGGGCCGGTGGTGTTACTGATTGACGCGCTTTCCTATAGCGCCACCGACATCTTCGCCGCCGGCTTCGAAGATAACGAGATCGGGCCGATTCTGGGGGTGGATCGGAATACGGGGGGAGGCGGCGCCAACCGCTGGCTGCACGACGAATTGCGCGAGAATACGCAAAACCTGGCAAACATTCCTTTGCGGGAGTTGCCGGCGGGAGCGAATTTCGGCGTAGCCATCCGCCGCACGACGCGGGTGGGGAAGAACCTCGGCGACGCGCTGGAAGACGTTGGGGTGCAATGCGGCACAGGGCTGCGGCACAGGCGGACGCGGCGCGATCTGGAGGAAGGCGACTGCGATTTGTTGTTGCGCGCCTGCCAGCTTGTGTCGGATCGTCCCAGTTACTGGCTGAAGATCGATCGGGTGAAAGTGCTGAAGAAGTGCGTGCGGGTGAAAATGCAGGCCATTGGCTTGGATCGCATCGAGTGCTTCCTGGACGGCTTCCCGCAAATGACGATCGCCGTCACCCGGGATCAGGCGGCGGCGGAAAATCGCCGCATGGGTATGGGCGTGGAGGCAGATATTTCGACGGAAGCCCTGGCCCGGCGGCCCACCCGCGTGAAAGTGAAGGGCTACACGAAGATCGAAAACGACGAGGAACTGAGCATGCGGCTGGTGGCGGCGAACGATTTCCGGTTCTGAATATGCAAGGGGAAACCTTTTCGCATTACCGGATTCTCTCCAAACTCGGCGAGGGCGGGATGGGTGTGGTGTACCTGGCCGAAGATACGAAGTTGCAGCGGATGGTCGCGCTGAAGTTTTTGTCCGCAAGCGATGTGGGAGACGAAGAACGGAGCCGGTTCCTGCGGGAGGCGCGGGCTGCCGCCACCGTGCAGCATCCCAATGTATGTCCGATTCATGCCGTGGAGGAAGAAGACGGCCGGCTGTTCTTCGCCATGGCCTTCATCAAGGGACGCACGGTGCGGCAACTGCTGGAGACCGGGCCGTTACCTGTCGAGCGAGCCGTCGAACTGGCGTTGCAGATTGCCGCCGGATTGACCGCGGCCCATCAGCAGGGTGTGGTGCACCGCGACATGAAGAGCGGCAACGTCATGGTGGATGAGCACGGCAACGCGATCATTCTGGATTTCGGACTGGCCAAGCAGGCGAGGGCGGAACCGGTTACGCGAGCGGGAAAGCGGATGGGGACTCCG
>CALFYN010000393.1 GCA_937952345.1 uncultured Acidobacteriota bacterium | reverse complement strand
GCCGCCCGTGGTATAGCGCTGCACGATGCGGTAGGCAAGGAAGCACTCATCGATGTGATCGATGCGATTCACCACGCCGATGGAGTTCATGAAGCGGGCCCACAGATCGGGCGAGGGGAGAGTGACGAATAGCAGTGACTCGTTCCCTTTCAGCCGCTTGGCTTCAGCAATGCGCGCGGCGATGGTGTCCAGCGCCTCCTCCCAACTGATGCGAACCCAGCCGGGGTCTTCGTCGAAGCCCTTTCTGGGGTTGGTGCGCTTCATGGGATACTTCAGCCGGTCGGGATCGTAGAGGAACCCGGCCGCGGAAGCACCCTTGCCGCAGAGCTTGCCGCCGCCCGAGAAATCTCCGGGCAGGCCTTCCACGAATCGCAGCACGCCATCCTGAACGGTGGCTTTGATGCCGCAAGCCGGGGAACAGATGCCGCAGGCCGTAGTGATGGTTCGGACGTCGGCGGCTGTTTCGGCCGGACGGAACCACGTATCGAACGCCTTCGCCAGCGGCGCGGAAACGGCGGCCCCGGCGGATAGCTTTAACCAGTTACGTCTGCTGGTGTTCATGACTTCACCTCCTCGTTGCCGTCCGCTTTCGGCCAGCCCGGATCAATGAACCGGATGGAAGGCCGGGTGGTGGCTGGGTTGGGGAAGTTCGGGGCGCGGTCCGTACCGCGATTCTGCACTTGCTCCCAACGGCCAAACTGCAGGGCGCCAGTGGGGCAGAGGGTCACGCAGGCAGGCTGGAGATTTTGCTCCAGCCTGTCGACGCACATCGTGCACTTCGACATCTTTCTGGTTTTTGTGTTGATCTGCAGCGCTCCATAGGGACAGAACTCGCTGCAGAGTTCACATCCGACGCACGTTTCCTGGTTGATGAGAATAGCGCCAGTGGCGGCGTGGCGGAAAATCGACTTCGTCGGACATACTTTCAAACACAGGGGATTATCACAATGATTACAGGCGAGTGAAAGGGCATGCGATTGGACTTTGGGGAACTGGCCGGTTTCGTAGACCCGTACCTGGCGGAAGCGGATTCCCGTTTCCAGGCCATTCCATTGTTTGCATGCCGCCTCGCAGGCACGGCACTCGATACAGCGTTTGTAGTCGAGCACCCATCCGTATTGGGGCATATGAGAAGCTACCTCTGATAGGGCCGATGCAGGGAAGCGGGGGGAGGTGACGCAGAAAAAACGGGAGAATTTGTAATAATCTGTCACGATCGGGTGAGCTAATATTTCCGGCGAAAGATTATGAGCCGTGCGAATGAAGCGGCGATCACATTTGCGATACGTCTGCAAATCATGCGCGATTCCTCGCTCATTCTCCTAAACCCTCTCTCGTCTCTTGCCGATGGAGGGGGGGACGGCGGTGACGTACTACGAGGAACTGGGGGTTCCCATGACCGCCTCGACGGAGGAGATCCGAGAGGCGTATAAGCACCTGGCAAGGCTGCTTCACCCCGACAGATTACAGAATCCGGAACAGCGCAAGGTTGCCGAGTGCCAGATGCGGCGGCTGAATGCTGTGTACGAAACGCTTTCGCATGCCGGGCGGAGGCAGGCTTATGATTTGACCCTGCAGGTGGGGGCAGATTCGAGGGCAATGGAGCCGCTGGGCGCGGCGGCGAGAGATTGGCGCTGGGTGGTGCAGAAGCTGAAGGGGCCGGATGGCGCTTGGATTGGAGCGGGTGTGATCGTCGCCGTCTTGATCGCCTACGCTGTAGTGGACAGCAGTTGGCATGCGCATCCCGCGCCCGCTTCCGTTGTGCCGGTCCAGCCGAACGCGATTGAGAAACCACATGTGAACCGGAACGCGGAACGGCGCAAGACGGAAGCGTGGGAATCGCAGATGGCGCAATTGCGGCGGCGTCTGGAAGAAGTCACCGAGCAGCGCGATGCCGCGATGCATCGAACCACGGTGTTGGAGGGGAAATTGCGAGAAGCAGGCAGGAAGCAGGATCCCGTGATGGCCATTCCGTTTCCGGCGAGCCGGCCGCCGCCGGTGGTGGTCCCATACGCGGAGGAGCGGACCACGAAGCCCTCTGTCGAATCGAAGCCCGATTCACCCGGCCTTCCCGGGACATGGTATTACGCGCGGACGCGCATGGCGGTGGCATCGGATCTGTATCCGCCGGAGTTCATCGAAGCCGTGGTTCACGAAGTGGACGGAGTTTTGGTGGGACGCTACCGGGCGCGGTATGTGGTTTCGGATCGCGCGATTTCTCCGGAAGTGGCGTTTCAGTTCCGGAGCCCGCCGGGCGGCGACTTCACGCGCATCCCTTGGACGGGAACGGGAGGAGCCAAGGGCGAAGTGAAATTGCGGCTGCTGACGGCCAATTCGCTGGAAGTGGCATGGGTGGCTCACGATCTGGGTGAGTCACTGGGTTTGGCCCACGGAACCGCGGTGCTTATTCGCGCGGCTGACCGGCGGTAGGGGTTACTCGGGATCGCGGAACAGAGCGAAGGCGCTTTCGAGATAGGGCATCACATCGCTGGGGATCTCGGATTTGTCGATCAACCCTTCGCGAACGCTTTGCACGACGAGAAACTCGATATCGACACTGCGGGTGTAGCGCAGGTGGATCTGCCGGTCTGGCCCCTGGTGGAAAACGTGGACGCGGTGCGCCAATTCGAATGGCGTGATCTCGCCATTGCGCCATGCCTGGAAATCCGCATCCAAGGTGCTGAGAGCCTGCGTGAGTGCTTTATGGTGCGCCTTGCCGGCGAGTTCGCGCAGGACGGCCTTTACCGGCTTGGGAAGATCGTCGTGCATCACAGACATGATGACACAGGATACGGCTCAGAGCTCGAAGCGCCTGCCGGCGAGCAAGCCGCCGTCGATCACCTGGACGGAGCCATTGACGAAGGACGACTCCCCGGAGGCCAGGAACAAAGCCATGTGGGCCACTTCGGCGGGTTTGCCGATGCGTCCGAGAGGGTACATCGCCTTGAGCTTGGCGAAGCCTTCGGGGAAACGGTCCCAGTAATCCATGCAGGTTTTGGTTTCGATGGTGCCGGGGCAGATGATGTTGGAGCGAATGTTCCATTCGCCGTATTCGGCGGCGACAAGGCGCATCATGGAAATCAGTCCACCCTTGGCGGCGGTGTAGGCCGTTTCGCCGAAGCCGAACAGAGCATTGACACTGGATAAAGTGACGATGCTTCCTCCGCCGCGAGCCTTCATGTAAGGGATGGCGGCTTTGGTACAGAGGAAAGGGCCTTTGAGGCAAACGGCGATCGTGCGGTCGAAGACGGCTTCGTCGAGGGCCTCGATGGTTGTATCGCCTTCGGCGAAGATAGCGTTGTTCACCAGGATATCGATGCCGCCGTAGCGTTCGGCGGTGGCTGCCATGAGAGACCGCACCTGGGAGGAGTCGGAAATATCGCCGGGGAGAAAAACGGCTTCCCCGCCCTGCGCCTGAATCTCGGCGGCGAGGGTTTGGCCGGCCGCGGCGGCAACGTCGTTCATGGCCACCTGCGCTCCATGGCGGGCAAACAGCCGGGCCATTTCGCTGCCAATGCCACCGGCGGCGCCGGTGATGATGGCAACCTTATCTTTCAGCCGCTGGCTCATCGTTGATGTTCTCCCTCCGCGCGCCTGGCACGGCGCAACTGCTCCAGTTCGCGGCGCAGCGGTTCCCAATAGAGGCGGTCTCTTTCCCGTTCCATGTGTTCCTCCGCGGCGAGGCACTCGGCGACGGCCGCCTCGTCACCCTGTAGTGCCGCGTGCACCACGGGCCGAGTTGCCGCCAAGCCCGCGGCAATCCGGGGATACCGGATGGCGAGCGTGCAGAGCAGACTGGTGGTGCGAAGCTCGCGCAACCAGAAGGTGATGGTTTGCTCTGCTGGTTCGTTGGTTTGGTTAAAATAGCTGCGCTCCATCAGGCGGCGAATCATCGGCCAATCTTTGTCGCTTTGCGTTTTCTTCGCCAGCACGAGATCCTCGAGCGAGAGAAGATCCACTTCTTCCGACTCGACTTGAAGAGTGGTGCGCCGCCTCCACAATTGCTCGAAAGGAGCCACCCCTCGCATGGAGGCCATCACGTCCAGGCGCAAGTTGTCCACGCCTGCCGCGCGGCACCGGAAATGCACGGCATGTCCCCTGGCCAGGAAGGACGAAGTCAGGGGCGGTACGGCAATGGGTTCCGCCGCCAAGTCCACCAGCGCGGCACGCAACCGATCGAGATTCCCCTCATCGGCGAGGATCGCCAGATCGATATCGCGGCTAAACTCCGCCGCGCCGTAGAACACGCACGCCTGTCCCCCCATCAGCAAGGTTCTCACGCCATTCTTCTTCATCGAAGAAAGGACTCTGAGTATCGGGTTCGGGGTCAAGGGAGCCTCCCAGGGCGAGGTAGGTCTCCCACAGCTTCATGGACTCCCGAAACCGCTCCTGCGGCGTCAGGCGGTACCATTCCGCCCATTCCTCACCGGCAATTTCTTCGGCTGTGGGGTTTTCCACATTGCTTATCCTAACGCAAAGAAGATATCCTCCAACTAGGAAGGTCGCATCGATGGACGAACGCCGGACAAAGCGCGTGGCGGAAGCGCTCCGCGAGGAGCTGATCGAGCTCATCGGCTTCGAGCTATCAGACCCACGGCTGGATGGTGTACAGGTAGTGGAAGTGCACCTCAGCCCGGACATGCGGGTGGCGTCGGTGGCTCTGGACATTCCCGGGGACGCTGATGCCCAGAAGCGCGCCCTGGAAGCAGTAAATCACGCCAAGTCATTCATTAAGAAAGAGTTATCCTCACGGATCGAACTCTTTCGCATGCCCGAGCTGCGCTTTGAATCGAACCTTTCGCCGGGCTTGAACCAACGCATGGACTACCTGATGCGCAAAATCCGCAAAGGCCGTCCCCGCGATGGAGATTCCGGCGAAAATTTGGAAAAAAAGTCATAAGCGTGATACGCGTTGTGCTACTTTTGATCTTTGGGGCCGCTGCCGCCCACCTGGCAGCCGGGGATCTTCTCCGGCTGGAGCAGTCTCTGGACGCGATGGGATCGGTGTATACCGTAGTCGCGTATGGGGATGACCGGGGCCGGATGATCGCGGCGGTGGACCAGGCCTTCGAGGAAGTTCGCCGGATTGACCGGATGCTGTCGAACTACCGCCCGTCGAGCGAGTTGAGCCGTCTGAACAAAGAGGCAGGCCGCGGGCCGGTGACCGTCAGCGAGGAGTTGTTTGGACTGTTGGAGGCGTGCCGGCAGTATCATCAGGCGAGCGAAGGCGCTTTCGACATATCAGTTGGTCCGTTGATGAAGATTTGGGGCTTTTATAAAGGCTCCGGCCGTCTGCCGCACCGCGCCGAGATTCGGGGCATACGCGGCAGGATCGGCTTCGACAAGGTAACGCTCGATGGGTCGAACCGAACCGTGCGCTTCACGCGCGAAGGGATGGAACTCGATCCGGGGGGCATAGGCAAAGGGTACGCTGTCGATCGCATGGTCGCTATTTTGAAATCCGCGAACATCCGCTCCGCGCTCATCTCCGCGGGCAGCAGCAGCATTTATGCCCTTGGCGCGCCGCCCAAGGAAAAAGGCTGGAAGATCTCCATCCGGCACCCGCGTGACTTGAGCCGCCAGGTGGACGAGGTGGTCCTCACCGACATGTCCCTGGCCACATCCGGGACTTCGGAAAAATTCTTCCGCGCCGAAGGGCGCCTCTACAGTCATATTATGGATCCCCGCACCGGCTACCCGGCCCAGGGCATGTTGTCGGTCTCGGTGATCGCGCCGCGCGCGCTCGATAGCGAAGCGTGGACCAAACCCGTGTTTATTCATGGCCGTCAATGGACGGCCCAGCATTTGCGTAACAATCCCCGGATGAAAGATTTCCGGTTCTTTCTCTGCGAAGACAAAAAAGGCGGATCGGAACAGGCATGCGCGTGGCTCCAATGAACAGTCGTTTTCTCGATGCCTGCCGGCGGCGTCCCACGGACGTGCGGCCGGTATGGTTTATGCGGCAGGCAGGCCGGTACATGAAACAGTACCGGGAAATCCGCGCCAAACATAAGATCCTCGAAATCTGTAAACGCCCGGATCTGGCCGCCGCGGTTACTCTCCAGCCCATTGAAGTACTCGATGTCGACGCGGCCATTATCTTTGCGGATTTGCTGCTTCCCGTCGAGCCGATGGGGTTGAAACTCGATTTCGTTTCCGGCGAAGGGCCGGTCATCGACAACCCGGTGCGCACTTCGCACGATGTCGATACGCTCTCCATTTCCAACACCGACGAACTGAGCTATGTGGGCGAATCCATCCAGATGGTGGTGCGCGCCCTCAGCGGCAAGGTGCCGGTGATCGGATTCGTGGGTGCGCCGTTCACGCTGGCCAGCTACATGATTGAAGGCGGCCCATCGAAGTCGTTTCTGCGCACCAAGCAACTCATGTACAAAGATGAGGTGCTGTGGCGCCGGCTGATGGGCAAGATCGTCGATGTGCTGGGGCCGTTTGCGCTGATGCAAGTGGGCGCGGGCGCGCGGGCGATTCAGGTGTTCGATAGTTGGGTGGGCGCGCTCGGTCCGGACGACTACGTGCGCTATGTGGCGCCGTACTCGCGGGCTCTGATTGAGCGCATTCGCTCGGCTTCGGTTCCCGTCATTCATTTCGGAACCGGCGCGGCGGGCTTCTTCAAGGAACTGCATGCGGCGGGCGGCGATGTGATGGGCGTCGACTGGCGCATCAATATCGACCAGGCGTGGATGGACATCAGCTACCGTTCGGCGGTGCAGGGGAACCTGGATCCGGCGGTGCTGTTTGCTCCGCTGCCGGAACTGAAAGCGCGTGTCCATGAATTATTGAAGCGCACCGGCACGCGGCCCGGCCATATCTTCAATCTCGGGCACGGCATTCTTCCGGAGACCCCGGTGGACAACGTGAAGGCCGTGGTCCAGATTGTGCGCGACTACAAGCCGTGATTGCGATTGTTGGCGGCGGCATCTCCGGATTGGCCGCCGCGTGGTACCTCGCCAAGGCCGGCAAACCTTCGATCCTGATTGAGAAAAATCCCCGGTTGGGCGGAGTGATCGAGACTTCGTCCTGGGAGGGGTGCGTCCTGGAAGGCGGACCGGACAGCTTTCTTGCCGTGAAGCCGGAAGCGGCGCAACTGGCTCGTGAGTTGGGGATGGGCGAGGAGTTGATCGCTTCGAACGACGAGCGGCGGCTCACCTATATCTGGAAGAACAAACGCATGGTCACCATGCCCGATGGCATGATGATGATGATCCCGACGAAGATCGCGCCGGTGGTGACGACGCCGCTATTGTCGTGGCCGACGAAGATCCGCATGGGGCTGGAATATTTCCGGCGGCCTCGTGGCCCGCGTCCGGAGCGCTCGGTGAGTGAGTTTATCGAAGAGCATTACGGGCAGGAGACGGTGGATTATCTGGCCGAGCCCCTGCTTTCCGGCGTGTACGGCGGGGATCCGCGGGCGCTGAGTGTGAACGCGGTGCTGGGGCGTTTCGTCGATATGGAGACGAAGTACGGGAGTTTGACGCGCGCGGCGCTGGAAGCACGCAAGAAGATGCCGGCATCGAGTGAGCCGCTGTTCCGCACGTTTCGCAGCGGGCTGGGCAGTTTCACTGCGGCGTTGGAGCGCGGGATTGCTGGGAACACACGGGTGATTCATGGAGAAGTGGAGGCGCTGGAGAAGGGCTGGCGGCTGCGCGTGAATGGGGAGTGGATCGATGCGTCGCGGGTGATTGTGGCCACACCGGCGTATGCGGCCGCGGGGTTGCTTTCGCCGCTCGATGGGGAACTGGGGCGATTGCTCGATTCCGTGGATTACTCGTCATCGTTGACCATCGCGCTGGTGTTTCGTCCCGGGCGGCTGCCGGAGCCGAAGGGTTTCGGATTCCTGGTTCCCAAGAAGGAGCGCCGCACATTGATGGCCGGCACCTGGGTGCAGAACAAGTTTCCGCATCGCGCGCCGGATGGGTATCACGTACTGCGCGGATTCATCGGAGGCGCGGCGGCGAAGCAGATGATCGATGTCCCGGATGATGCCATCTTCGCGGCG
Organism: uncultured Acidobacteriota bacterium; assembly: GCA_937952345.1. Lineage (GTDB taxonomy): Bacteria > Acidobacteriota > Terriglobia > Bryobacterales > Bryobacteraceae > CADEFT01. The sequence goes on along the minus strand of CALFYN010000393.1, from coordinate 5,130 downwards.
GTGTATCGGGACATTGAGTCGATGCTGGGGATTCGCGTGAAGGCCGATTATCAGCGGATCACGCGGTGGCGGCGCTCGATGGCGCAGTATACGTTGGGGCACACGCATCGGATAGGGGAGGCGGAGCGGCGGGCGAAGGCGCTCGATGGGTTGTACCTGGCAGGGAACGCGTATTCGGGGATTGGGATACCGGATTGCATTCGCACGGGGCGCTTGGCGGCGGAGCGCTGTCTTCCCTCCCCAGCTTGAACCGCACCCCACCGGGCCTACGCGGCATCCTCGAATCCCACCACGATCCGCTTTCCCAATGCCGTAAGTGCCGCCTGAATCTTTTCGGGCTTGGTCACGTGCCTTGGGCTCAACATGCGCCTCACCACGGTCTCACTCACACCCAAGCGCCGGGCAAGCTCGGTGTTGGTGATCCTGCTCTCGCGCATCGCGAGGTACAACGCCATCTTCGGCGCCAGCAGCAGCGAAACGCTGATCAGATGCTGGCCGCGCTTTGCCTTCGCTGGTAAGGGTATATCGTCCCCGCGGACGATCCGCCCGGCGATGGCCTCCGCCAGACAGTCCGCCGCTTGGGTGAAGGTGTCCTCCAGGTCGGTTCCCCCGGTGAGCGCCTCCGGCAGATTGGGAAACCGGACATGATACCCGCCGCCTCCCTTTTCCGGAACAAAGATCGCTGGATAACAGGCAGTGAACATTAGAGGTCCTCCTTCCGAATCCCCAGTTGTTTACACATATCGGATAACAAGCCTGGGCCGTTCCGTGGCTGCCGGCCTCAACCGGGCCAATCTCCGGCGGTATACAGGGAGTCCATCGCGAGCCCCGGCAAGTGAAGAATTCGCTGCGCACGGATCACAACTGACTCAGTGCCCTATTTCCTTTATTTTCTACATCCATCTTGATTCTCGGAATTACTTGGATTTCGCCGAGCGGTATTCTGGGATCGGAGGAGACCATATGTGCCTCACAGCACCGTCTTGGGCCGAAAGCCTGGGAAACCATCTGCAAATTATTGAACCGAAGACAGTTGCAGAAAATTTAAGAAACGAACCTGAGAGTATCGCGACCAAGCGGTGTTTGCGGTAGGATACCCCCATGCCGGACTCCACTCGCCGTACTTTCCTGCGATCCGCTCCGCTGGCCGCGGCCGCGCCCGCACAGGCCGCGCAGCAACCCACTGCCAAGCCGAAGAAAGCATACCGGCGCACGCGCTTTGCCCCGGAAGGGGCGCTGCGGAAACTTAGCGATAACCTGCTTCTCTTCGAGGACACGACTAATGTCTACGTCGTGCGCGATGGCTCGCGGTGTGTGCTGATTGACTTCGGTTCCGGCAAGGTGCTCGATCATCTGCGCCAGGCCGGAATCACACAGATCGACTGGATCCTCCACACGCATCACCATCGCGAGCAGTGCCAGGGCGACTACAAAGCCGTGGAGCGCAACATCCCCATCGCCGTGCCGGCGCACGAACGCCATCTCTTTGAAGACGCCGAGAACTTCTGGCGCAACCGGCGCGTGTTCCATCTTTATTACGTCCGCAATGATTTCAACACCATTACGGAAAATATTCCCGTGGCGCGATCGCTCGCGGATTATTCCACCTTCCAATGGGGGAAAACGGAGTTCTTTGTTCTACCGACTCCGGGGCACACGCTAGGAGCAATTTCGCTGGTGGCGAACATTGACGGCAAGCGCGTCGCATTCACGGGCGACCTGATGTATGCCCCAGGGAAGATCCTCAATCTTTACGACACACAGGTCAACTACGGAGGATCGGAGGGGATCGATCTCGGCATCTATTCGCTGGCGCGGTTGCGCGAACAGAAGCCGGGGCTGGTGTGTCCCTCGCATGGCGATCCCCTGCCCGACCCGGACACTGGCATCGGGCAGACCATCGCGCGGTTGACGGATTATTACCGCTTCCAGACAGGCAACAGCCCGAGCGAAGAGAACGCGCCCTACGCGGTCAGCCCGCATCTCATCTGCCACTACCAGACGACCTCGTCCTTCTACGCCATCGTGAGCAACAGCGGCAAGGCGATGTTCATCGACTACGGCTCGGCGAGTGGCATGCATTTCGGCAACTTCGAACGCGCCACGGCCGCCACGGACCGGATCCGCTTCGTCGAACACAATATCGACGGGCTCAAGAAGAAGTTCGGCATGCGGCAGGTGGATGTCGCCATGCCGAGCCACATGCATGACGACCACATGAACGGCTTCCCGCACCTGGCGCGGCATCACGGCACGAAGATCTGGTGCTACGAAAACATGGTGGATATTTTCCAGAATCCGCGCGGGCATAATCTCGGCTGCACGTTGGGCGAACCCTTCCGCGTGAGCCGGTCTTTCCGCCATGGCGAGAAATTCAAATGGGAGGAATTTGAATTCGAGATCACGCATTCACCGGGACACACCGAGTATCAGATGGCGCTGTTCGTCACCATCGACGGCAACCGGGTTGCGTTCACCGGCGACGCCTTCTTTCCCAACCCGCGCAATGACGGGACGCTGCGGCACAATCTGATCTTCCGCAATCATGTGGAGAACGACAGCCACCTGAAGTCGATTCACAACCTGATTGAGCATGAACCCACGCTGGTGGCCCCGGGCCATGGGAAGCCGTATCCGGTGGACAAGCAGATCATGCTGGCGACGGAGCAGAAATTCCGCACCCAGCAGAAATATTTCTTCGATTTGCTGCCGCAAGGGGAAACGGATTTCGGGCTCGATCCGAGTTGGGTCAAGATTTATCCCTATCAGATGGTGCTGGGTCCGGGGTCCGTGCAGAAGGCGGAGATCCGCGTACAGAACTACCGCACTGAACCGATGGAGATGGAGGTGGCTCTGGTAACGCCATCGGAGTGGCGCGTCGAGCCCGACACACTGAAATTCACCGTGCCCGCCAAGAGCCATCACCACGCGCCGTTCACGATCACCGTGCCCAAGACGTGGGAAGGGCCCGGACCGCGGCTGGCAATTGCAGCCGATGTCCGGGCCGGGAAGCGCTATCTGGGGCAGATCACGGAAGCAGTGGTGGACGTAACGGCGGGATAGCTATTGGCCGTTCGCTTTCCCTGGCGTGGGTTTCTGCGATGTCCACGTGTCGCCTCCGTCAGGGCTGCGGCCGTAGGAAACATCGGCCGTCTGCTGTCCAAAGGTCACGGCATCGATCTGCGTTGCCCCGTCGGTGTGGAATAACCCGATCTCCTCGCCACCGGCGCTGAGCTTGAAGTTGGCGTGCAATGGGCCGAGTTGGCCCTCCTCATCGGCCCAGAAGACCAGGTATCCCTTGGCCGCGATTTTCACGCCATCGGGGATGCGGTACTTCTTGGGGTTTGAAAGGTTGTCGGTGATATACATGCCACTCATGTCCACTTCCGCATCGCCGGGATTGTAGATTTCGAGCCAATCATCCCAGGCATCGGCTTTGTCGGGATTGACCAGAGTGGTCTTGTTATCGGCGAGGAATTCGTTGATCTTCAAGCCCACGGGTGTCAGGGAAGCGTCCACGCCAGTCGCCGGATTCTCTTTTGCCGGCGTGGGCAGATTGGTGGAAGCCCAGCGGTTGCCGGAGTGGCCCAATCGAATGTAAGAGCGTCCCGCGGCCAGTTCGGGAAATTGCACACTGTCGAGCAGCGTCTGTGCGCCAGATACCGCGTTGTAGAGAAACAGCCCGCCGCCGCTTGCCGAGATGCGGAAATTGGCGTGTGTCGCGCCTTCATTGGTTTCGCCATCGAGCCAGATGATCAGCATCTCACCGTCGGCCAGCGTGCGCGAAGGCAGTGCCCATTTCGTAGGCGTGCCGGAACTGTCGCTGAGATACATGCCGGCCAGATTCACCGGGCCGGGGCCGAGATTGTGGATCTCCACCCAGGGGTCGGCATCGCCCGCCTCGTCCGTCATGGAAGACGTGTTCACGCTGACGATTTCATTCAATCGCACGTCGGATGGTTGTGCCTGTGTATCGAGCCAGGGCCGCAGATAGGCGCGGCGATCCTTGACGAACTGCAGGATGCCGAGCAGCGGGGTCTGCCCGCTCGACACCGTCGATTCCAGCGCCGTTTCAAACTGCCCCGCGGTGAAGAGCTTGTTCGGATCCTCCACCACATGGGGGCGGATCAGGTCGGCGAGTTGCTTCACTCGCGCGGCGTAGGTGGTCTCGTCGAAGCCTTCGCGCATCATGCGCGCCAGCATGCGCAGGTACGTGCGTTTGAACGAATCCACGGCCCACAGCTTTTCCATGAGTGGGCGGGAGTTGTTCGCACCACCTCCGGGACGGCCACCGGTGGCTGTGCTGGAACTCGGCAGCCAGAATGCTTCCAGCGTAGCGGGCGTCGCGATGCGTGGCGATCCATCCCCCGTGGTTCCGAATGATTCATTCAAGTCCCAGTGAATATGGATGAAACGCTGATCGGATGTGCGTTGATAGAGGAAAAATTCGGAGCCCGATCCGGCATACGAATCGAGGTTCACGAACAGAATATTGAGCGCAATGCCATATAGCAGGTTGTCGACGTCGGCGATGGTGGAGAGCTTTGCCTCCAATTCCGCGGCGGGAGTGTTGTTGAGGATGTCCAGAAATTGCATGAGACCGGAATAGTCATTGGCTTCTTCGTTGGTCTTCAATTCGTACACACGTTGATAGGCCGTGGGGTCAGTGCCCAGGTAGGACATCGTAGCGTTGGATTCGGCGGATTCATAGAGATTGCCGTCTTCGTCATCGCCGAAGCGGCTTTCCATCATGGTCTTGTCGGGCTGTTCGACGGCGATGTAGAGGCCGTAGTAGGCGTCGTTCACGTAGAGGCGCACATGCACGGCGCGCATGGCGGCGATGTACTTGCCGGCGAAATCGAGGAACAGCTTCTCACGCAGGAAGTCCGGTTGCAGGTCGCCGTTGTTGAGATTGAGTTTCTTGAGGCCGAGGAACTTGCCTTCTTCGTCGTACTCATTGAAATCGAGCTTGAACGATTTCTTCACCCCGCCGCGGCGGAAGGAAGCATTGCCCTTGAACCGGGCGCCGATCTTTTGAAGAACCGTATCGCCGTATTGAAACCGGGCAGGAAAATAGGGGTCTTCGGGATTGCTGGAATGAGCCTGGAACAGGGTGTTGTACCAGTTCGG
>CALFYN010000392.1 GCA_937952345.1 uncultured Acidobacteriota bacterium | reverse complement strand
GAGGAAGGGCTTGCGGACATCATCGCCGATCCAGAGCGTGGTGAAGGGCTTCCCGCCGATATCGACAGTGATCTTGTCAGCGGATTGTTGAACGGCAACCTGGCCGAAGAGAGATGCCGCGAGGAAGGGCAATAGGCAACGAATAGACATTACCCCAAGTAAAACACAGGCGGAACCGGGTGTGTGGGCTGGGGAAAAAAATGGGAAGCAGTAGCGCAGGCTCCTCCGAACTCGCGTGCAGGTATTTGCGAAACCCGGCCACCGCTTCCGTCAAGTGGTCCATGGGGTTGTTCCACTGAGATAGTGACGGACCGGGGCCGAACGTTTCACTGTTCGCCGGAGTTTTTCAGGACGATACGGAAACTGTTCTTGGCGCGATGGAGCAGGACACGGAGGTAGTTACGCCCGACGCCAAACTCACTGCAGACGGAATCTTTGTCGCGCTCTTCCAGGAACAGGGCGTTGAGAATGCCGCGGTCGCGTTCGGGCATGCGGGAAAGAACCGCGCGAACTTTGCGCTGCACGTCGCGTCGCATCAGAAGCTGCTCGGCGCCGTCGGTTTCCGATGGCAGTTCGATGTGCTCGGGATCGAGGGCGGTGTAACGGGAGTCCTTGCGGAAATGCTCCGAAAGGACATGATTGCAGGTGGTGTTAACGAAAGCGCCAAGCTTGCTGCCGTCGCGGATGCCATCCTCTTTACGGACGGCCAGAAGCACGCGCATGAACGTTTCCTGGCGGACTTCATCGATGACAGATGCGGGAAGGGCGCGCGAACGCAGTTTGATAACGATCAAGCCGCCGAAATAACGCATGAAATGCCTCGTAGCCTCTTCATCTGAGGCGGCGAGCTTCATGATGTATTCGTTACTCAGCGGTTCGAATAGCAAGTTTTAGTATACGTATAGAGGGGGCTATTTCTCCATGAATTTGTAACGGCGAAGGATCTCAAGCAGCCGGGGGATGGGGAGCGAGTCGACTGTACGCCCGCCTGCGCCGGTGATGGTTCGGGCCATCAGCATGGAGTTGTAGACAGCCTCTTCGGTGGCCTCTTTAACAGCCTGAAACAATGGAGACATGGCGTCGTTGCTCAGCAGCGAGGCAGCAGCAGAAGCTGTGGAAAAAGCAATAACATATTCGCCGCTGCCGTTGCTCATGGACGATCCGGTTTGCCCTAGTCCGAGTATGGCGCGGGCCGCCAGGCGTTTGAGGTTGCGTGCATCGAGCGGCGCATCCGTGGCAACCACCACCATGCAGGATCCACCGGGCGCGGGTTCCACTTGATCCTTGAGATAATAACGGCCCATTTCTTTTCCAACTGGCGCGCCGATGACCGTAAGAATTCCCCCGTAATTCGATTGCACCAGGACGCCGATAGTGAATCCACCGAGGCTCTTGGGCAGCAGGCGGGAGGAGGTGCCGATGCCCCCTTTGAACCCAAATGCGGACGTGCCGGTGCCTGCGCCAACGGCGCCTTCCTCGACGGGTGCTTCGCGGGCCGCGCGGATGGCAGCCTTCACATGCTCCTTGGTAACGTAACGGCGGCGAATGTCGTTCAGGCGGCTGTCGTTGGTTTCGCCGACGACGGCATTGACGGAGACCACCCGCTCGTTCCCGGGCTGTTCCAGAGTATATTCGACAACTCCCGCGATGCCTTCCGCGACACTGAGTGTGTTGGTGAGGACGATGGGCGTCTCGATCGTGCCGAGCTCTTCCACCTGTGTGCTGCCGGCGAGTTTTCCGAAGGCGTTGCCGACAAAAACCGCGCCCGGTACCTTCTGCTGGAACAGATTGCCACCGTGCGGAAGGATGGCGGTGACTCCGGTGCGAATACCGTCGCCTTCGATAAGAGTGACCTGACCGACGCGGACACCCTGGACATCAGTGATCGTGTTGCGCGCGGCGGTGGGCAGCACTCCGGGCTTGATGCCGAGATCTCGGGCGCGCTGCTGCGCGAAAGCGGTGATGCAGATCAGGATGGCGAGGGCGAGTCTCATCAGAACACCATGACCTTCGGGACTCCCGCTGTGAGGTGGACTTTCTCGGGTGCGCCTCCGGCAAGGCGTAGCGTTGCGGTTCTCGTGGTGGCCGAACGCAGCGTCACCTGACGGGCACGGCTTTGCTTCCAGGCGATGTCCACTTCGATGGCGCCGCGGGCGCGGAGTCCGGTGACTTCGCCATCCGGCCACCACGAGGGAAGCGCCGGCAGGATCTCGAGTTCGCCGTTCTGCGATTGCAGCAGCATTTCCGCTATCCCGGCCGCGCCTCCGAAGTTACCGTCGATTTGGAAGACGTAGCTTCTTCCCGCGGGGTGGGTATCGAACAGGTTAGGGCCAGTACTCTTGCGCAGCAGGGCCACCAATGCTTCTCCGGCTTTGTTGCCCTCCAGCAGGCGGGCCCAAAAGTTGATGACCCAGGCTTGGCTCCACCCCGTCTGGCCGCCACCGTTGGCGAGTCGCCGTTCGAGCGAAATGCGGGCGGCCCGGGCCAGATCCGGCGTGCCGCGCGGCGTGATGCTGTTGCCTGGATGCAGTGAGAAGAGGTGCGAAATGTGGCGATGGCCGGGCTCCGGCTCATCGTAGTCATCCAGCCATTCCATGAGTTGGCCGTGCTTGCCGGCTCGCATCGGCGGCAGCTTGTCGCGCGCCGCATTCAGGCGCTGGCGGAAGGCCGCGTCCAGCTTCAGTATCTGGCTTGCTTCCGCGGTGCGGCGGAAGAGCTCTTCGATGATCTGCGTGTCCATGGCAGGCGCCATAGTGATGCTGGCCACCGTGCCATCTGCCGTGCGATAGCGATTCTCCGGTGAGATGGACGGGCCCGAAAGCAGACGGCCGTCTTTGCCTTCAACGAGGTAATCGAGGAAGAACTCGGAAGCTTCCTTGAGAACGGGATAAGCGCGGCGGGCCAGAAAGCCGCGGTCCTGAGAGAACGCGTAGTGTTCCCAGAGATGCAGGCTGAGCCATGCGCCGCCGGTGGGCCAGATGCCGGAGCGGATGCCGTCGATGGGTACGGCGTGGCCCCATCCGTCGGTATTGTGATGCACGACGAAACCCCGCGCGCCGTACAATTGGCGCGCCACCTTCCGGCCTTCGACACGGGCTTTGTCGAGCAGATCGAAAAGCGGCTGATGCAGTTCGCCAAGGTTCAAAGGCTCAGCGGGCCAGTAGTTCATTTCGGTGTTGATGTTGATGGTGTACTTCGATTCCCAAGGCGGAGCGGGATTGTCATTCCAGATGCCCTGAAGGTTGGCCGGAAGCGAGCCAGGACGGCTGGAGGCAATCAACAGATATCGGCCGAACTGGAAATAAAGGGCTTCGAGATGCGGATCGTACGCGCCGCGCTTCACGTTCTCCAGGCGTACATCGGTGGGGATGCGTGTATTGTCCGCCGTGTGGAAAGTGAGTGTGACGCGGCGAAAGAGTTTCTGATAATCCTCGATGTGCCGTGCGCGCAGAATGTGGAATGGCGCGCTGCTGCGCAGGAGTGCTGCTTCGCATTTCGCCGCGAGATTGACGCCGGGGGCGGCGAAGTAGTCCGTGGCGGATACCAGGCGAAGCACAGCCTCCGTAGCGTTGGTGACGGTGAGTTCGTTCCCCTCCACGGCGACCTCGCCTCCGCTCTGATCCACTTGCAGCGTTGCGTGGAATCGCACTCCAGTCTTCGGTTCATTGACGTGGCGTTCACCGTTGGGAATCGCCATGCCGGCTAGGGTGACCTTGTTTCCGGCGGCAAGCGCGGTGGCGTTCTCGCGGGAGAGCGAGACGCGGAAGTTGAGCTTGTTGTGAAGAGAGGCCGAAAGCCTGATAACAATGGCCGACGCCGGATAGGAGGCGAACACCTCGCGCGTGTAGGTGGTGTCGCCGATGCGATAGATGGTGCGTGCGACGGCTGTGTCGAGGCTCAATTCGCGGGCATAGGAAGTGGGCTGGCCCTGGTGAACAAAATGAATCTTCAGATCGCCTAGCGGTTGATACGGAGGCATACGGACGGGTTTGGCCAGGATCGCTTGGGAGGCTTCTTCGGCTTCCTTCAGCTTGCCTTCGGCCAACAGGGCGCGGGTGCGCTCGACGGCGGCGCGGCCTTCCGGATTGATGCGGTCCATGCGCTTGCCGCCCCACACGGTGTCGTCGTTCAATTGGAGACGCTCTTCCGCCACGCCGCCGAAGACCATCGCGCCAAGGCGGCCATTGCCGATGGGGAGCGCTTCAAACCACGTATTGGCGGGCTGCCGATACCAGATGCGATCCTCTGCCTGAAGCGTGCCGAGGGCCAGCAGTACCATTGTCCATCGCATGCCTCAAATTATCCTCCTTGTTCGCGCTGCTCTGCTTTCCATTTGCGGATTTCTGCCAGGCGTTCGCGGAGGCGGGCTTCGATGCCGCGGTTGGTGGGCTGATAAAATCTCGTGCCGGCGAGCGATGGCGGGAGGCATTCCATGGCGGCGAGTCCGGCATCGAATTGATGTGCGTGCTGGTAGCCTTCACCGTAGCCGAGATTCTTCATGAGCCGTGTGGGTGCGTTACGCAGGTGGAGCGGAACGGGTTCGGCAAGCGCGTGGCGGGCCTTTTCTCGGGCGGTGTTGAGAGCGGCGTAGGCAGCATCGGACTTGGGCGCCATGGCCAGATAAATAGCGAGTTGCGCCAGGGCCTGATCGCCTTCCGGTTGCCCGAGGAAATGCACCGTGCGCATGGCGGCGATCGCTTGTTCCATGGCGCGCGGGTCGGCAAGGCCGATGTCTTCGATCGACATGCGGACCAGGCGGCGCGCGATGTAAAGACGATCTTCGCCCGCTTCCAGCATGCGCGCCAGCCAGTAGATAGCCGCATCGGCATCAGAGGAACGCACGCTCTTGTGCAACGCGGAGATGAGGTTGAAATGCTCTTCGCCGGCCTTGTCGTACAGCAGCATCTTGCGCTGCAAGACATCTTCAAGCAGGGCGCCGGTAACGATGCCATCATCCGCGGCCGCGGCCGCAAGCTCCAACGCAGTGTAGGCGGCGCGAGCATCGCCATTGGCATGGATGGCGATCTGCTCCAGTTGCTCATCGGCCACTTGCAACTGGCGATTGCCGAGGCCGCGATCTGTATCTTCCAGTGCGCGGCGGAGCAGGCGGACCACTTGTGGAATGCCGAGGGCCTGCAGCGTGAACACACGCGAGCGCGACAACAAAGCGGAGATGACTTCGAACGATGGATTCTCCGTGGTGGCTCCGATGAGGATGACGTCGCCCTTCTCCACGTACGGCAGGAATGCATCCTGCTGCGATTTGTTGAAGCGGTGGATTTCATCGACGAACAGCACGGTGCGGCGGCCCATCTTGCGGTTATGTTCTGCCTCCGCCATGATCGACTTCACTTCCTTGATCCCGCTGGTGACGGCGCTGAACGGAACAAAATCGCAACGGGTCATGCGGGCGATGAGCCGGGCGAGCGACGTTTTGCCGACCCCCGGCGGACCCCACAGAATCATCGACGTGAGCTGATCGCGCTCCATCTGCATGCGCAGCGGCTTGCCGGGACCGAGGATGTGTTCCTGGCCGATGTATTCGTCCAGCGTGCGCGGGCGCATGCGCTCGGCCAACGGCCGCGTTGCATCGGCTTCTTCAGAAGCCAGCGGATTGGGTTCGAAGAGGCTCAAGGCGCCGATCTCCGCTGGCGGTTGGCTTCGTAAAGAATGACGCTGGCGGCGACAGCGGCATTCAACGATTCCACGCCCACCGTGGGAATCGTGATGTCGTTGGCAATGCCACGCATGCGTTCGCTGACACCTTGCCCTTCATTGCCAACAACTATGGCGCACTTGCGCCGGAAATCGACGTCCTGCAGTTGGCGTGCGGCTCCCGGCATGGCGGTGTAGACATCCAGGCGTGCCTGCAACAGCGTGGCGCGCGCCAGATCGGCGTCCATGCCGCAAACCGCGGGAAGGCGAAATAGAGAGCCGGCCGATGCCCGCAGTGTCTTGGCGTTATAAGGGTTCACGCTGCCCTTGAGAAACAACACTCCCGTCGCGCCAAACGCTTCCGCCGAGCGGACGATCGAGCCGGCGTTGCCTGGATCCTGCACGCCGTCCAGAACGACCAGCAGCGTGCGCCCGCGCAGCAGATGCTCCACCGTGGATAGCGGCGGTTTGACCAAAGCGATCACACCCTGGCTCGCTTCCGTGGTACTGATGGCGTCAAAGACCTCCCCCGCGAGAACCGAAAATCGCACGCCCTGCAGATTGCGAATGTGGCGCTGCACGGCGCTCTGCACGCACTCGGCGGCCAGCACCGCATGCACTTCACAATCGCTGCGGAGCGCCTCTTCCAGGAGATGAAAGCTCTCCACGACGGCGTAACCTTCGCCGGTGAGAGTGCCCTTGGCCAGCGCGCGACGAATGTCCTTGACCAACGGATTGCGGATGCTGGCAATGGCGGCGGTCATTCCGCGATGCGCGCCACTTTGATGCCGGACGCGGACTCCCATGCCACCACGACGTCAGGTCCACCAACGACATGCGGATAGGATCCGGCTGGATCGAGAAGTACAGGTTCCCTGTACGGGGCGTGCGCAATCCGGATTCCTGCGTTCGTCCACGCGATGACGGCGCCTTTCGCACCCAGGGCCATGGCCGGATCCTTGCCAGTACCGAGCTGTGTCTCCGCCCCGTCGGGTGCGGCGAGGATAATGCTTGTGTCCCGGCGGAAGGCTGTCCAGGAGCCGCCAGAGCCGGTGAGGGCTACGTCGCCGCCATCCATCGGGCAGGCATTCAACTGCCAGGAGCCAGTGCCTGCCTTCACAGCCTTGGCAAACGTTCTTCCTCCATCAGTGGATCTCGCGAGATACATATCCCGGTTGCCATTGAGCCAGTTTCGCCACATCGCTACTATTTCGCCATTGGGTCCGACCTTCACCGAAGGATGGCAGCATTCGCAGATATGTCCGTCGGGAGATTCGTAGACGAGCTTGTTTTCCAGCCAGGATGCGCCTCCGTCCCGGGACACGGCGCTGTATAGCCGCATGCCTTGCTGGCGGAGATCCAGCCACACGGCAGCCACTAGGCCTGCACCGGCAGCCATGGCGTGCAGACCCTCACGTGCGGCCTGTGGCACGCTGTTGACACGCACTGGCTGTGACCAGGTCGCACCCTGGTCCGGCGATCGCCAACTGAGCAGGTCTCCATTGACGATCGCCGAAACAACGATGCGGCCATTCTCGGCGGCGATTCGCGGACCACGATGCCGCCCCAGCATCAGCTTGCCACCGTCGGCAATGCGGACGGGTTTATGGAACGTACCGCCCCCGTTCGGAGAGCGGGCGAAGTAGACCGCATTGCCCGCACCCATCGTAAGAAACACCTGCTGACCGTCACGCGCCAATTGCGGCTGGCGGAATGCAATACCATCCGGGCCCTGTATCGCAGCGATGGACAAGGCAATGTGGAGTAGGTTTGGAACCGGCATCAGTACTCTAATCGTAGCCCCATACGGAAGGCGCGTGCGCCGCTGCTGTCGAGGCTGGAAACACCACCCACTCCGGTGATGATCCCAACCGCCGCAATGGAGGAGACGTTGGTGTTGGGGTTTGCGTAGTTCGGCGTGTTGAAGAAGTTGGTGGCCGTCATCTCCCAGCGCAGGCGGGCGCGCTCGCCGAAGTGGAATGACTTTGCCAGGCCGACGTTGACGATGCTGGAACCGGGGCCGATGATCACGCCCTTCGAGGAAGTCCCGTACAGGCCAGGAGTCGTCAGTCCGGAGAAAGCAGTGGGATCAAACCAGCGGCTGGTGGAACGCTGATCATCCGGCAGATTCGGGTTGCGGAGGATATTCGGGCGGAGCGTGACCTGCGCCGGCGTCCGCGAGTTCGTGAAGGCGGTGCCGACAGGGTCGGGACCGGTCCACGTGGGCGTCAGGAACTGGCCGGAATAGAAGCTGTAAATCGTGCTCCACTCCCATCCTCCGGCGATCGCCTGGGCGGCGCGGCCGGCGGAGTTCATCCACCGCTTGCCTCTGCCGAACGGGAGTTCGTAAATGAGGTTGCCCGTGACGCGGTGCGCGGGGATGTCCAGCCACACGGCGCGCTCGCGCTGGCGATCGTAGGCGTTCTCCGGCGATTCTCCGCGTTCCAGATCGCCGATGTCGCGTGCATAGACCCACGATGTCTGATAGGCCAGTCCGTTGGAAAAGCGGCGCTCCGCTTCGAGAGTCAGCGAATTATACTGATGCCCCGCCCCGTTGCTGAGGTAGGTGATGGCGGGATACCGCGGAAACGCACGAGGCTTGTCAATGAAGGCTCGGGTGTCCGGCAGCGGCTGGTTGTAGTTATAACCCCACTCGCCCTGCCGCGTGTTCGTGCCGATGTAAGAGGCGCGGAAGCCGGTGGACCAGCGCTGATGTTCGATGGTGAAGTTGTACTGCATGCTGTACGGATCGCGCAGATCCACGCGTGTCGCCGATGGCAGCGAGATGGTCGTCGGACCTGCGACGCTGTCGGGAAAAACGCGCGGGAACAGCAGCGTCGGCACGGGCGTCGGGTTTGTGAAGGTGGGTTCGTTGATCACGAACGGCGCACCGCCGGACGCCACCGTGCGCGGCACAATGTCATAGAAGACGCCAAACCCGGCGCGAAGGACGGTGTTGGGGCCCATGGGACGCCATGCCAACCCGATGCGCGGGGCAAGGTTGTTGGTGTCGGTCTTGAGCAGTGTTCGCGATGGGAACCCAGCCTGGCTGGCTTCGACAATGTCCACGTATCCGCGCGGCAAAAGCGGGCTGATCCGGCTGGATGCGCCATCGGGAATCACCAGCCGCCCGGTGCTGATATCGAAATTCGACTGCAGGTTACTCCCCTCGGCCCATGCCGGATGAATTTCATAACGGAGGCCGATGTTGAAGGTGAGGTTGGAACGTACCTTCCATTCGTCGGTCACGAAGAAGTCCCACGAGTAACGTAACCGGTCAATGAACAATTGCGGAGCAGCCCGTTGCGCGGACGTGGGGATACCGAGCAGGAAGTCGGCATAAGGGTTGCCGGTGAAGCGGTTGGAGAACGTAACGTTGCCGAACAAAGCCGCCGGCGCCTGGCTGTCCTGAAAACCGGTGCGTCCCAGAATCACCCCTGCTTTCAGGTTGTGGCGTCCCCGGAACCAGGTAAGATGCTCCTGAAATTGCTGCGCGTATTTGAGGAACCCCGAGTGGCGCCGATCTGTCTGCGTAATGCCCGTCAGGCCGAGTTGGGAGAAGTTCACTTTGAGCAGGCCGTTGATGTCGGGGATGTTGGGGACAAGTCCGGTAATGCCCAGCGACTCCACCACTTCCTTACCCATCAGCGCGCCGTTGCGAGGATTGTCATTCCAGGCAAATCCCCAGCGGAATTCGTTGATTAGGTTCGAACTGATGGAAGCGGTGTAGCTGAGATTCACCGCTCGTGTGTCCCGCGTCTGCCAGCGGCGGCCGATGGCCGGTAGATTGCCTTCGTAGTCGCGCGAGTGAGAGCGGTTCCAGGTGTAGCGTCCGAATACGAAGTGCTTCTGTGTGAAGCGATGGTCGATGCGCGTCGTCCAGTAAGTGTTGGGGTCGAAGGGGCGCTGCAATTGTGACTGAAAATTGCGCGCAGCGAGCACGTTGGGATCGCCCTGGTTCGGCAGCGGGAAGAATCGGTCCTGAATCTTCTGCGACACGCTGCTGATGCGCGAAGTGGGAATGACGTTTCCGGCAAACGGAGTGTTGTTGGCGAAAGGATCGCGAATGGCCGTCTGGCCCGCGAAATTACCGCTGCGCCATGGGGTGGGGGCCACCGTGGGATTGAGCAGCGACAGCACCTGGCTGCCGCGCGAGGTTTCAAACGAATAGAAGAAGAAGCTGCGATTCTTGCCGTTGTAAACGTTCGGGATGTAGATCGGCCCGCCGATGGCTACGCCCGGTTCATGGCGAACGCCTGTACCGCGCTGTGCGGCGAACGGGTTTCGAGCGCGGAACCACGGCGTGGAGTAGTAATCGAAAACGACACCATGCAGATCATTGCTACCGCCTTTGGAGACGATGGTGACCTGCCCGATGCCACCGAACTCGGCGGTGTTGTTGGCCATGTCAACACGGATTTCCTCGAAGCTCTCAATCTGGCTGACAAGCGGGCTGATCTGCGTGCCGTCGTATTGATTGCTGAGTGTGATGCCGTCGATGGAGGCGTCGGATTGATTCGCGCGGCTGCCCGCGAACCGGCGTGTGGAGGAGCCGCCACCAGCCTGAACGACGCCCGGCGTAAGACCGACGAAGTTCCACAGTGACCGTGTGTTCATCGGCAACGACTTTAATTGATACGCATCCTTCGAATCGCTGATGCGCGCGGTCTCGGTTTCGATCAGCGTGGCCCCGCCCTTCACTTCAATGCGGGTTTCGACAGCTCCCACTTCCAGTTGCACATCGAGACGGCGCACGTCGAGCGACACGAGATCGAGGCCCTGAACGAAATACTCCTTGAAGCCCGCCGATTGCACGCGGACGTTGTAGCGTCCTTCGCGCAATTGCGGAATACGGTATGCTCCGGTGGCGTTGGTTTCCGCCGTGTAGTTGTAGTTACTTTCCACGTGAATCGCGGTAATCTGCGCTCCGGGAACCGCGGCGCCAGTGGCGTCGGTGACAGTTCCGGTAATGGTGGCGAATGTAGTCTGCGCGCTCAACGTATTGGCAAGCAGGACGAGAACGGACAATATCCGAACCATAGAGACCCCTTCTTCATCAGCGAGCATTTAAGCCAGATTGGCTGAATACATAATGCTACGCCGGGGTCCGATTCTCAACCCCCCCAACTCCGAGACCGTTTCGTCGGCGTTCAATCAGAATTCGAATCGCACCCCGGCCCTCAGCCTGCGTGGCCCGGCCTGATCAAGGTTGTTCGATGGCCCGCCGACTCCGTTGATGGTCCCCACCGTCGCCGGCGTTGAGATGTTCAGCGCGGGGTTGCTCCACACTGGATGATTGAACGTGTTGGTCGCGGTAAGCTCCAGCCTGACTCGCATCCGCTCGCTCCACTGGATGGATTTCATCAGCCCCGTGTGCCAAACGTTCGAATTCGGTCCGATAATCACGCCCTTCGCCGCTGAGCCGAACACCCCCGGGCCTGGCACCGCGAATGCTGACGGATCGAACCAGCGGTTTACCGTTCGTTGCGACGGGTCCAGGTTCGCATTGTGTAGATGGTCTGGCCGGCGCGTTACGTTTGGCGCTGTACGGTTCGACGTGAACGCGGTCCCGGTCTGGTCCGGAGCCGAATATTGCGGAGTCAGGAACTGCCCCGAGAAGTAGGAGAAGATCGCACTGATCTCCCATCCGCCCACGAACAGGTTTCCCACGCGTCCGAACGTATGGAGAAACGGCTTCCCCTTTCCGAAGGGGAGTTCGTAGATCAGGTTCCCGGTCCACCGGTTCGTTGGAATATCCAATGACACGGAGCGTTCCCGCGCCCGGTCAAACGCATTCTCGGGGCCTTCGTTCCGGTCCAGGTCACCGATGTCACGGGAGAGAACATAGCTCAGTTGATAGCTCAGCCCGCTCTTCCAACGCCGCTCGATTTCGACAGTCATGGAATGATACTGGTGGCCCGCCCC
This sequence comes from uncultured Acidobacteriota bacterium, assembly GCA_937952345.1. Lineage (GTDB taxonomy): Bacteria > Acidobacteriota > Terriglobia > Bryobacterales > Bryobacteraceae > CADEFT01. Next base: position 1,546 of record CALFYN010000392.1, on the reverse strand, counting down.
GTTGCTCAGATAGTTGATGTTGGGAAAGTTGGGGAACATTCTTGGCTTGTCGATGAAAGCGCGCGTGTCGGGTACCGGCTGATTGATGTTGTAGGTCCATTCGCCCTGGCGGGTATTCGTTCCGATATAGGACAGCCGGAATCCGGTATCCCATCGCTGATGCTCCACGGTCACGTTGTACTGCATCGAGAAAGGTTTCCGCAGATCGCTACGGATCGATGTGGGCAGGCCCACGGTCGAAGGGCCGCCTCTCCCCGCCGGAAACACTTGCGGAAAGATCACCGTCGGATTGGTCGCCGAATTGGTAAAGGTAGGTTCCGTCAGTACGAACGGCGCGCCACCAGCGTTGGTGGTCTGCGGAACAACGTCGTAGAAAATACCATAACCTGCCCGCACTACCGTGTCCGCGCCGAACGGCCTCCAGGCAAGCCCAAGCCGCGGCGCGAAGTTGTTCTTGTCCACGCGCATCAGCGTCTTGGATGGATACCCGGCCTGGCTCGCCTCGATCACGTTGACGTACCCGCTCGGCATCAGCGGACTGATCCGCGAGGACGCGCCATCTGGGATCACGATCGCGCCGCGCTCAAGGTCGAACAAAGCCTGCAGTCCCGATGCCTCCGTGTATCCCGGCGTGATTTCATACCGGAGCCCGAGATTCAACGTCAGCGACCGCGTAGCCTTGAAGTCGTCGGTGACGAAGAAGTTGTATCCCCAGCGTGTCCGGTCAATCAGCGCCGGCGGGAAGGCGCGATTGACCTGCGTGGGAATCCCGTACAGAAAATCGGCATAGGGATGATTCGTGAACCGGTTGGAAAATGACACCCGTCCGAATAGCGCGTTGTTGGCCTGCTGATCTCCGAAATTCACCCGGTCCACGATGAAGCCGGATTTCAGCGTGTGCCGGCCGCTCATCCAGTTCACGTGTTCCTGGAACTGCTGTGCGTAGTTCTTGAAGCCCGGATGGCGCCACTGGGTTTGCGTGATTCTTGTCACACCCAGCCCGGCGAAGCTGACATCGAACAGCCCGTTGATGTCGGGAAGATCGTCCACCAGGCCGACCAGTCCCAGTTCTTGCACCAGAGGCTTGCCCAGCACGGGCCCGTTGCGCGGATTGTCGTTGAACGCCAACCCGTAACGGGTTTCGGTGATGAGATTCGGCCGGATCGAGTAGGTCAATGATCCGTTCAACGCTCGAGTGTCCCGCGTCTGCCACCTTTGCCCGATCGTCGGCAGGTTCCCTTCAAAGGCCCGCGAATGGGACCGGTTCCACGTCCATCTTCCGAAGAAGAACGCTTTGTCGTTGAAGCGGTGATCGCCACGCACCGTGTAATAGGTATTCGGATCGAACGGCCGCGTCTTCTGCTCGTTGTAATTCCGGTTAGCGAATACGTTCGGATCGCCGGTGTTCGGGAGAGGATAGAACCGGTCCTGGATCTTCGTCGAAACGGGATTCAACTGCGACGCCGGAATCCGGTTACCCGGCAGCGGCGTCCGTGTGAACGGATCACGCACTACGGTGCGGGGCAGAAGCCCCGAAAAGTCGCCG
>CALFYN010000391.1 GCA_937952345.1 uncultured Acidobacteriota bacterium | reverse complement strand
CGGTTTTGCGGCATTCAGCGAGACGGCGAAGAGGAATAGGCCGAAAACTTGTGTCATTTGGCGGACATTATAGCTCTGGCGGCGGAGGAGTGGGGAACACGCTATCATTGTGTTGAATCTGCACCCGGATGCGATGCATCCACATCCGTAGCAAGTTTCCGCACACACAAAAGAAGGAGAAGAAGAATGGCGTTTACACTACCCTCTCTGCCCTATGCGCACGACGCCCTGGAGCCGCATATCGACAAGATGACCATGGAGATTCACCATGGCAAGCACCATCAGGCGTATGTGACGAATCTGAACAAGGCGTTGGAATCGGCGCCGGATCTGGCGAATTTGAGTCTGGAAGAGTTGCTGGCGAACAACTGCGCTGCGGTGCCGGAGGCGATTCGGACCGCGGTGCGCAACAACGGCGGCGGGCACTGGAACCACTCGCTGTTCTGGAACCTGATGGGTCCGAACGCGGGCGGGGCTCCGGTGGGCAATGTCGGGGCGGCGATCACCGCGGCTTTCGGCAGCTTCGATACGTTCAAGGAGAAGTTCGCGGCGGCGGGCGTAGGCCGTTTCGGATCGGGCTGGGCATGGCTGTTGAAGGATGCTTCGGGCGTTTCGATCACGTCGTCGCCGAATCAGGACACGCCGATCATGGAAGGCAAGAAGGTGGTTCTGGGGCTCGATGTCTGGGAGCACGCCTACTACCTGAAGTATCAGAACCGGCGGCCGGATTATATCGGCGCGTGGTGGAACGTGGTGAATTGGAAGGCGGTGGAAGACCGCTTCAACTCGCTGTAAGGGCGAAAGCGACTACGGTGCGGCCTTCGCGGCCGCCTTCAGCAAGGAACTCCTCGAGCGCGGCTTCACCGGCCGCGCTCGTTTCTATTTCGACGCGGAGGGATTCGATGGTTTCCGGAGACGCGTCTTTGTAGTTGTGGCGGCAGTGGGGCATGGGCTTGCCATCGAGGGTGATGGCGAGTCCGTAGGTGCGGCAGGCGATGGGGCGGTGTTCGTAGAGAGTGCAGGCTCCGGTTTCGAGATCAAGAACGGGGCAGGGGAGATTGAGGTAGGGCGGGGCAAAGAGGATCTCTTCGGCGTGGGAGAAGGTGAGGAGTCCGGTGTGAGGGTCGCCGGGATAGCCGAGTTGGCGGAGAGCGGTGACCGCTTCCGTGGCGCGCTGGGTGAGGCGGTGCTGGTCGCCGGCGGGGAGAGTGGCGAGCCCGTCGCGGAGACGGGCGGCGTCCATGAGGGTGATGGGGAACGGTCCGATGCAGCAATGGAAGCAGCCCTTGCGGCAATGCATCATCGGGCCGGCGCGTTCGGCGGCGATGCGCAGCGGTTGTTCGATGATGCGGAGGAGTTCCTGATCCTTACTTCTTGCCGTCAGAGCCGGAGACCGCCTTGGCTGCGTCCTTGAAGCCGCCGCCGACGGCCTTGGCGCCTTTGCCGGTGCGGGTGCCCGCTTCCTTGGCTGCGCCGCCGGTCTTTTCTCCGGCAGTGACGGCTCCATCCTTCACTTTGCCGGCTGCGGTGGTGGAGGCATCGGCGGTTTTCTCGCCCGCGGTGACGGCTCCGTCCTTCACTTTGCCGGCGGCGGTGGTAGAGGCATCGGCGGTCTTGCCGGCGGCGGTTTTCGAGCCCTTGCGGACTTTGCCGGCGATGCCGGTGACACCGTCCTTGATTCCCGAGCCGACATCCTTGGCGCCGTCCTTGATCTTGGTTCCCGCGCCCGGTTTTTCCTGGGCAAACGATGCCGCGCACAGCAGGCAGGCAGCGATGGCTGCCACAATACGAGGTTGGATCACGAATAGCCCTCCTAACCGCCATTATAGGTTCGTTTCCCTGGTAAGCTGGAGAGTCTAAGAAATGGATCGAGCAAACGCCTGGAGCATCCTGTGTGAATTTGTGCAGTCGGACAGCCTGCGGCGGCACGCGCTGGCGGTGGAGACGTGTGTGGTGGCCTACGCGCGGAAGTTCGGCGAAGACGAGACGCTGTGGGGGAATACGGCCCTGCTGCATGACTTCGATTGGGAGATTCATCCGCAACTGCCGGATCATCCGGTGAAGGGGGAGCCGATTCTGGCCGAGCGCGGGGTGCCGGAGGTGATGCGGCGGGCGATTCTCTCGCATGCCGATTTTACGGGGGTTCCAAGGGTTTCGCTGCTCGAGAAAACGCTGTATGCGTGCGATGAACTGGCGGGGTTTCTGACGGCTGTTTCGTATGTGAAGCCGGGGCGGAGCATTCATGAAG
>CALFYN010000390.1 GCA_937952345.1 uncultured Acidobacteriota bacterium | reverse complement strand
TGCCAGCTTCTGATTCACTGGGTTGTCTTCGGCCAGCAGAATACTGAGCGAGGCCAGCGCGGGCCGAACGGGCAGATCCTGTTCGGCTTCCCTAGCCATTGCTTCTGCCCGGTCCAGGCGCAAGGTGAAAGAGAAGCAACTGCCCGTGCCGGGTTCGCTTTCCACGGCCACTTCGCCGCCCATCATTTCCACCAACCTGCGGCTGATTGCGAGGCCGAGTCCCGTGCCCCCATAGGTGCGGTTCGTCGACCCATCAGCCTGGCGGAACGCCTCAAAGATAATCCCTAGCTTATCTTTCGGAATTCCAATTCCGGTATCCTCCACGAGGAAGCGCAGAACAACCTGATCCCCCAAGTCCCGCTTCAGGCTCACACCCACGCGCACCTCACCTTGGGCCGTGAACTTCAGGGCGTTACCGATCATATTCAGCAGGATCTGGCGGATGCGAACGCTGTCGCCAAGCACGGAGTCGGGAACGCGCTCGGGAACCTCGTAGCTGAGGCGGATACCCTTCTCCGCTGCCTTCGGCATGAGAGTCTGCACCGAAGCTCGCACGCACTCGCGAATGGAGAACGGCGCGGCAACCAATTCCAGCCGCCCCGCCTCAATCTTGGAGAAATCCAGAATATCGTCGATGAGCGTGAGCAGCACATCGGCTGAAGCTCTGGCCGATTCCAGATAGTCTTTCTGTTCGGGAGACATCTCCGTTGTGGAGAGCAACTGCGTCATGCCGAGAATTCCGTTCATCGGGGTGCGAATTTCATGGCTCATGTTGGCCAGAAACTCGCTTTTCATGCGGCTCGCCTCTTCGGCCCTATGCCGCGAGGCTTCTAGTTCCCAAGTGCGCTCGGCCACCAGCGCTTCCAATTGCGCTTTCTCACCCGTGAGTTTCCGCTCCCTCCACAGGCCGAATTGCACCGCCGCCATGATGATGATGAGCGTTCCGCCGAACAGAACGGGGAAAGTTCGATACCAGGGGGTCGCCACAGTGAAGCGAACACGGCCAGTGGTACCCCAAGGTGAGTCCGGCTGACGGGCCTGCACCTCGAAGATGTAGTCGCCCGGAGAGAGGTTCGCCAGGGAGATGGACCGTTCCTTCGCCAGTTCCCAATCCGTGTCCATGCCGAGCAAGCGCCGCCGGAACTCCACGGCCCGTTCGTTGCCAAACGACAAGCCGGCATAGTCGATGACCAACGCACCCTCTTTCGGCCCGATGCGAAGGCTGTCTGGCTGCATCACGCTTCGCTGATTGGTACGGACGGAGGTAATGAGGGCAACCGGCCCCTCGCGGCGAGTAGAACCCTTCGGGCGGAACCGGCTCAGGCCCCGACTGGTACCAACCCAGAGCGTCCCGTCCGCATCCGCCATGATGGCGCGGCTGTTGCAATCGTCCCAAATCAGCCCGTCCATCGCCGAATATCGCCGCCAGCGTGAGCCGTTGTATTCCTGAATGCCGCTCAAGCTTCCAAACCACATCGAACCGAGCGGCCCTGGCGTCATGGAGAGTGTATTGCTGGGCGCCTGCATCTCGCCGGAAATGGCAGGCATCGCGCGCCACTTGCCATCCACCATGCGGACCACGGACAGTGGCGCATGTTCGCGGTAACCCACCCAGTAGGTTCCGTCCGCCTGCTCCCGCACCAGACTCACCATGTTCATGCGCAACCCCTGAGCCGTGGTGATGCGTTCGCGCCGTTCGCCTTCGATGACCAGCAGGCCTAACGCACCAGCCAGCCAGATACGGCCTTTGCTGTCCTCAAAACCGTCGAAGAAGCTTTCCTGCGGATCTTCCGTGGTGATGCGCTCGAAACTGGGTTGGGTATTGCCCACGATGCTCGCCGTGCTGCGAAACAGCCCTGTTGTTCCGGCAACCCACAGACGGTTGTCCCGATCGACGAACATCCGCCGGACCATCTGCATCGACACGCCGGATTTCGACGGGATCGCCAATGCGGAACCGCGCTCCGGATCGTACCGCAGCAACTGTCCGCGGTTGGTGCCAATCCAGATAGAGCCATCGGCCGGAGTAGCCATCGCATAGACAGTCCCCAGAGAGGGCAAGCCTTTCGCACTTCGGAATCGGATCTCATCTCCGCGCTCCTCACCCGAGTAGACTCCGTTTTCCGTCCCCACCCAGATCCGTCCGGACCGGTCCCGGAGAATCGACCACACGTAATCATCGGTGAGGCCGTCTCGCCGCGTCCAGGCGGTCCACTCGCCGTAGCCGATCCAGCGCAATAGGCCGTGGCCGCCCGTCCCGATCCAGAGGTTCCCCTCCCGGTCGGTCAGCAGGCTGCTGGGCACCGTGCCCACGAGTCCGTTCTCCTTCGTGATCGGGTGCCACACTCCGGAACGGCGGATGGCAACGCCATTCTGCGTGGTAATGATCAGGTTGCCTTGCGGATCGAACGCCATCGCAATCCGGCGTTGCGATTGCAGTTCGGCGCCGTAGGTCCAGTCCTCGAACGCCGAGCCCCCCGGCGCCCGCGCAAACAGTCTCCGCTCGCTGCGCACAAACAGCCACCCTGCGGGGTTGGAGAGTATGACGTTCCAGCGCTCCGCGGGAAGGCCGGGCGTGTCCGCCCGTACGATCCGTTCCTGGCCCGCCGTGCCTTCCAGCCGGCAGAGGCTCAGTCCGCATCCGATCCACAGCGTTTCCCCGGCGGCATGCAAGGCGTGCCCACCTGGCGTGCGGATGTCCGCATCCCCAAGCGATTCCGCTGGGGCGCGCACAGTGCGGACAACCTGCCACCCTTGTTTGACCCGCCCCACGATGGACAGGCCGGAGGGTGTCTCCACAAACAGTCTGCCGTCGGGCAAGGATGCCATGGGAAACCGGCTGAAGGGCAGGCCCATCGGGCTGATGTCCAATGGCAGTGGGACAAAGCGGCCATCTCTCCCATACGCGACGCCCTGATTCGAAACAACCCACAGCGTCCCATCCGGAGTTTCATGCAGCGCGTTCACAAACACGCTCGGCAATCCATGCTCCGTGGTGTGGTGTAGGAAAGTGCGGCCGTCGTAACGGTACAAGCCGCCTTGTGTACCGATCCACAGAAACCCGGTTTTGTCCTGCAGCAGCGTCTCGACGTTGCCGATTTCGAGGCCGTCCGGCGGACCATATTCGCGAAAGCTGTAGCTCTGCGCACCGGCCATGGCGGCCAGACACACCAAAGCAGACAGCATCTTTCCGGCGAAAGGCATGGCCATCCTTATCTTCTATCGGCTGTATCCTGACATACCCATAGCCCTGTACGCAATATCGCTACAATCATAGGCGTGATTCAGACCGTGATCTTTGACTTGGGCGGCGTCATCGTACCGCTAGACTTCCCACGCCTTTACAACAGCCTCGCCGCGCACTGCCGCGTACCCGCGGCGGAGATTCCGCACCGCATCGCGGAAACGGGTCTCGTTCCCCTGCTCGAGTCGGGCAGGATGCCAACGGAGGAATTCACGGAAAGAATCGTCCAATTGCTCGATCTCAAGGTCCCGGATGGACAGTTCCGCGATCTTTGGAGCAGCCTTTTTCCCGGCCACACCTTGCTGCCGGAGTCCCTCATGGAAGGCATCCGCAACCACCACCGCCTGCTGCTGCTCTCCAACACGAACGCCATCCATTTCGCGATGGTGCGGGAGAACTACCCGTTATTGCGCCACTTCCACCATTACGTACTGAGCCACGAAGTGGGCGCCATGAAGCCGTCGCCGAAGATCTACGCGGCAGCCATTGAAGCCGCCCAGTGCCGCCCCGAGGAGTGTTTCTTCACCGATGACATCGCGGCGTATGTGGAGGGCGCACGCGAAGCGGGAATCCGCTCCGAACAATTTCAATCCTACGAACAAATCACGGCGATTTTCGACGAAATCGGCATTCGATGGAAATAAATCAGCCGCCGAGCGCTCCGAAGAAGGGCCTCAGGGCGGGATAAGCGCTCTGGTAGAGTGCGTGGCCCTGGCGGTAAAAGGCGCTCAGGGCGGCATCCGGCTCGTGCCGGCTCACTTCGCGCACGGCGCGCCGGCAAACGTCGGACACTGCTTCGCGCTCCCCGGCCAAGGCGAGCAGCGCCGCACCGAACGCCGAGCCTTCCTGCGACTCCAGCGTGGCCACGGTGCAGCCAAACACGTCCGCGAACATCTGGCGCCAGAAAGCGCTACGCGCCCCGCCACCCGACAGGCGCACCCGTTCCACCGGCACACCCATCGCGGAGATGATGCGCAACCCGTCGTTCTGGCTGTAGGCCACGCCTTCGAGAATCGCCCGGATCAGGTCCGCTCTTCGGTGCTTCGCCGTAAGCCCGATCCACGCCGCGCGGCACGCGGCATCGAGATGCGGCGTTCGCTCTCCCATGAGGTACGGCAGCCACACCAATCCATGAGCTCCCGCCGGAGCCGTCGAAGCCTCGGCGGTCAGTGCATCGTAATCCGTCCCCGGAGCCAGTTGATTGCGGAACCACTGCAGGCTTAACCCCGCGCCCTGCGTCACACCCATCACATGCCACTTGCCGGGCACCGCATGGCAGAACGTATGCACACGGCCCTGCGCATCGTAGGCCGGCGCATCGGTGTGCGCGAACACAACCCCCGAGGTCCCGATCGTGCAGGACACAATGCCCGATTCCACAATCCCGTTGCCCACAGCGCTCGATGCCTGATCGCCGCCACCGCCCACGACTGGCGTTCCGGCCCGCAGGCCGGTCAATGCAGCGGCAGCGGCGGAAATGCGGCCCGTGATCTCCGGTGACTCAAAGACCGTGGGCAGCCATTCCATGGGAATGCCCAGCCCGTCGCACATCTCTCCGGACCAGCGGCGGCGCACCACATCGAACAACGCCGTGCCACTGGCATCGGAAACGTCACTGGCGAATTCGCCGGTCAACCGGAAGCGTACATAGTCCTTGGGAAGCAGGACTTTGCGGACACGGGCGTACGCCTCTGGTTCGTGATCCCGCACCCACAGCAACTTGGGCAGAGTGAACCCCGTCAGAACCGGATTGGCGATCGAGGCCAGCACGCGGTCCGGGCCAAGCTGAGCGTTGATCCAATCCACCTGCTGCTGGCTACGCTGGTCGCACCAGATCAGCGACGGCCGGATCACCGCACCATCGGCATCGAGAATCACCAGGCCGTGCATCTGGCCACTCAATCCGACGCCATCCACCGCATCGCCGGTGACACCGGCTTCCCGCAAAACGCCGCGCACGGCCGCCTGCGCGGCATCCCACCAGTTTTCTGGACGCTGCTCCGCCCACAGCGGCTTGTGCATTGTCATCTCATCGTGTGGCGCGGTGAAGCCCGCTTTGACGGCCCCGTCGCGATCCACCAACAGGGCGCGCGTGCCACCCGTTCCCACATCGATTCCCATCCAGTACATAAGCCCAGCATTATCGCACGCACCGGTATACAATAGCGGGACCGGTACTTTGCCATGAATCGCAGAACCTTTTTCCAAAGCTCCGCGGCGGGTGCACTCGCCGCCCACGCGCCGCAACCTGTTGAGGCCGCCAAGTGGCCGAAACCCATCCGCTTCACGCTGGGCTGCCAGTCCGGCCCTACCGATGAAAGGCGGCTACAGTTTTTCAAGCGGCATAGCGTCAACAACATTAATGGGTATCCCGCCGCCAAGGGCGAAACCGTGAAATATTCGGTGGAGGATCTGCAAAAGCTGAAGGATCTGTGCGAGAAGCACCAGGTGAAACTCGACATGATCGCGCCGCCCTATCTGGCGTCGAGCCACATTGACCGTACACGGCGGCCCGCCATCATGACCGCCGACGGTGAGAATCGAGACCGCGATATCGCCGAAATCCAGCAGTTGATCCGCGATTGCGCCAAGGTGGGCATTCCCGCAATCAAATACAACATGAGCATACTGGGCGTGCTGCGTACGGAACGCACCCCCGGCCGAGGCGGCGTATCGCTAAGCACCTGGCGTTTGAAAGAGGCAAAGCCCGCCACGCCACTGACCCGCGCCGGCGTGGTCAATGCCGACCGATTCTGGGAGCGCATCACCTACTTTCTCGATCGAGTCATCCCCGTCGCCAACGAGTACAAGATCCGCATGGCATGCCATCCGCACGACCCCGGCGTTCCGCCGTCAGGATATCAGGGCATCGATCGCGTGCTGGGCACTGTGGATGGCTTGAAAAAATTCATCACCATCCGCGAAAGCCCGTACCACGGGATCAATTTCTGCCAGGGCACGGTTTCGGAAATGCTCCAGAACCCGGGCAAGGAGATTTTCGACGTCATCCGCTACTTCGGCTCGCGGAAGAAGATCTTCAATGTCCACTTCCGCAACATCCGCGGGAAGCGCGACGATTTCCAGGAAACATTCCCGGATGAGGGCGATATCGATTTCGTGGAGGCGATCAAGGTCTATCGCGAATTGGACTATCCCTACATGCTGATGCCCGATCACGTGCCGCAGCACCCCGATGATCCGGGCGGCCAGCAGGCTTTTGCCTTCTGCTACGGCTACATCCGGGCGCTGATTCAGGCCTCGGACCGACTGTCCTAGCACGCTACGCTTACCGCCCCGAAGATCCCCTGCCGCTCCTGTGGTCCGGGCAGCGTCATCCGATATACACTAGGCGCCAGGAGATCAACAATGCAACGGAGGGAGTTCCTTCAACTTTCCGCGGCTGCGGCGATGCCTTCGCCCAGCCGCGTTGAATCCCTGAACTGGATGCGCAAGGCGAAATTCGGCCTCTTCATGCACTACGGGGTTTACAGCATTCTTGCGCGCGGGGAATGGGTGATGCTCAACGAAGCCATTCCTGTCGCGGAGTATTCAAAGCTCAAGAATCGCTTCACCGCGGCGAAGTTCGACGCCGACCAGATCTGCGATATGGCGCAAGCCGCGGGCATGAAATACGTCAACATGACCGCGCGCCACCACGACAGCTTCTGTCTGTTCAAAACAGCGCAAACGGATTTCTCTAGTCTGGCCTCGCCGGCAAAGCGAGATCTGATCGGCGAACTCACTGCAGCCGCCCGCAAACGCGGCTTGGGCATCTTCTACTACTATTCCTACGCTCTCGATTGGCGCCATCCCTATTTCTTCTCGCGCGAAGCGGGAATGGATTCGAAAAACGCCCCCTGGAATCGCGCCCGGCCCGACTACAAGACCCCCGAGCCATCCTACCGTTACCAGAAGCCCGCGGACTTCCAGAACTACATCACCTTTGTCCATGCCCAATTGCGCGAACTTCTCACCCAGTACGGACCGGTCAACGGCATTTGGCTTGATCCCATCATGGGCTACTATGCCCGCCCCGACCTGTTCCCCAGCGCGGAAACCTACGCGCTGATCCGCAAGCTGCAACCGGGCTGCCTCATCTGTTTCAAGCAGGGAGCGAACGGCGATGAGGATTTCGTGGCCCCTGAACGTACGCTGGCCGCGCACCGCATGGGCGGGGAGGTCGCCCGCAAGGTCTGGGAGAAGAACAAGAACAAGCTGCCCGAGATCTGCGACACACTCCAGGAACGGGTATGGGGGTATCAGGCGCGCGACGACCGCGCCCACCGCAACGCCGATTGGGTCATGAAAACCCTTGAATACTGCCAGTCCATCAAGGGAAACCTGCTGCTGAACACCGGTCCACTGCCCGATGGCTCCATCCATGCCGAGGACGTAGCCACTCTGCGAGAGGTCGGGCGGCGGCTGAAAACTTAAGCAGGGATAAAAAAGTTCGACCGATCGCTTGACGTGCGCGCCACGACAGAGAGAAAATAACCCGACATAGATTTAAGGCGTTTCCGTACCGGGCAATGTCCAGACTTGGTGCGGTGTGCGCTGGCAGTAAAGCAGGAGATTTTTGTAGTGAGAGAAAAAGGAACAGTCAAGTGGTTTAATGCCGCTAAGGGTTATGGATTCATCCAGCGGTCGACCGGGGAGGATGTCTTTGTCCACTATTCGGCGATCCAGATGAACGGCTACCGTACGCTCGATCAAGGGCTGGAGGTGGAGTTCGAGGTTAAGACAGGTCCGAAGGGCCTGCAGGCCGAGAACGTGCAGCGGCCCTAATCGGAAACCACTGCAAGGCTCGATTTCACAAAGGCCGCCCACCCGGGTGGCCTTTTCCTTTTAGGCGCCAGGCGCGAACATGCAATGGCGGGAATTTCCTTCGCCACTTATGATGTGGATATGCGATCCGTATCACACGCTCTGGCCGCTATTCTGACTCTGGGACCGGTGCTCTGGCTGGTTTCCGTCTATCCGCAATTGCCGGAGCGGGTGCCTGCGCATTGGAACATTCACGGCCAGGCAGACCGTTGGGCGCAGAAGAACGTTTTCACCGTTTTCCTTCTCGCCGCAATCAGCATCGAGGTGCAGCTTCTACTCGGACTGCTGGTTCACGATACATACACAGCACGGGAACGCACCACATCGCCGGCGATGCGGCATAGTCTCACGGTGATGGTGCAGATGCTTCAGCCCATACGTTTCGCGATCCTCTTCCTATTTGGCATCATCATCGCGGGATTCTGGTACGGCGGCAGAGCAGCATCGTTCTGGTTCGGCCCCGCCGTACTGGCATGCGTGGCAGTCCTGGTGTTTGTCTCCACCACGGGGGCGTATCGTTCCTGGAAAGCGCAACAATCCTACGAAGCATCCGCCGGCGCCGATGCTCCGGAGTTTCAGGGGGAGAATTACCGGTGGGGCCTCTACTACAATCCGGCTGACCCGAACTTCCTGGTACACAAGCGCATCGGGATTGGATTCACCATCAATGCCGCCCATTACCGGGCACTTCTGTATCTGCTCCTCGTTGTTACGCTAATGGGTACCGCCATCGGCAGCGCGGTGATCCTCTAGCGAAAAACCGTGGCCATCCACCAGCCGATCAGCGCGCCGACGATACCGCCCACCGCCACATCGCTCAGATAGTGCATCCCTAGAATGACGCGCGATGCGCCAATGCTCGCCGCCGCAAACAGCAGCGGAATCGCCAGCCGTGGATGATAGGGAATCACCGCCGCCACCACTGCAAATGCACTCATCGTATGTCCCGAAGGAAACGAATAGCGGTCGGGCGGTTTGGCGCGCGACCAGACGTGTGGTTCCACCTCAAACGGCCTCCGCCGCACGACGATGCGCTTCACTGCCGAATAGAGTGCCGCCGACAATAAGGCCGCCAGCCCCAGCGCCGGCAGGCTCTCGCTCTTACGCCAGTACAACGCCATGGCGAGCCCCCACCACAGCCATCCATCGCCCAGCCAGGTGGCGCCGACCATCCATGCGCGTATCCAGCGCGGCGCGTTCCAGCGATGCACGCGGAACATCAGCCATCGGTCGATGGTGCGAATCTGCCGGAGAATGGGCACACCTCCACTGTAGCCCGGCGCTACTTTGCTAGAGTTGACTACTGCATGCCAACGAAGCGCATCGACTTCGTATTTTTCGACGCCGGCGGAGGACATCGAGCCGCGGCCACTGCCCTGCAGGCCGCCATCGCCGCCGAAGACCGGCCATGGGAAATCCGGTTGGTCAACTTCCAGGACGTGCTCGACGAACTCGACATCTTTCGCAAGGTCACCGGCATCCGCCTCCAGGACATCTACAATCTGATCCTGAAGAAGGGCTGGACGCTGGGCTCGGCGCAAATGCTGGTCTTCCTGCATGCGATGATCCGCCTGTATCATCCGGCACAGGTCCGCGAGTTGAAGAAATTCTGGTCCCAATCGAAGCCTGATCTTGTTGTCTCGGTCATTCCTAATTTCGCCCGGGCACTCTATCAATCGCTGCATGCGGTGCATCCCACAGCCCCGCTCGTGACGGTGCTCACCGATATGGCCGACTATCCGCCACACTTCTGGATGGAACCAGGCCAGCAGCAATACTGGGTCTGCGGAACCGAGCGGGCGTGTGAACAGGCGCGCGCAATGGGCTATGGCCCGGACCGCTGCTTTCGCGTATCCGGCATGGTGCTGCATCCACGCTTCTATCAGCCCATCGCAGTGGACCGTGCCGCCGAACGGGCCAGATTCGGCCTCGACCCCGCAAAGCCAACGGGCCTGATTCTCTTCGGCGGCCAGGGCTCGCCCGCCATCCGCCGCATTCTGGAGCGCCTCGACCAGGCAGCACTCCCGGCACAATATATCGTCGTCTGCGGAAAGAACGACGCGTTGCGGCAGGCCCTTACCTCGCGCCGCTGGTCCTTCCCCGTTCATCTGGAAGGCTTCACGAAAGAAATCCCTTACTTCATGAAGCTCTCCGATTTCTTTATCGGCAAACCCGGACCCGGCAGCATCAGCGAAGCACTCGCCATGCAACTGCCGGTTATCGTGGAAAAGAACGCCTGGACGCTGCCGCAGGAGCGCTTTAACGCCGACTGGGTGGAAGAGAACAAGCTGGGCATCGTGCTCAACAGTTTCTCTGAGATCCCCTCCGCCGTCCGCCAGGTGCTGGAACCTGGCCGGCTTCCGCAACTGCGGGCCAATGCCGCCCAACTGAACAACCGGGCGGTTTTCGAAATCCCCCTGATCCTGCAAAAGCTTCTCGAATGAACATGGAACGTATCACTCTTCCGCAAACGGATCTCAATGTCTCTCGCATCGTGCTCGGCACCATGACCTTCGGCGGCCAGGCCGATGAAGCGATGAGCCGCGAGATCCTCGATTGCGCCCTCGACGCGGGCGTAAACTTCATCGACACCGCCAACGTCTACAACAAGGGCGCGAGCGAGGAAATCCTCGGCCGCCTTCTCAAGGGAAGGCGCCAGAGTGTCATTCTTGCCTCGAAGGTCTTCGGCAAGATGGGCGGGGGACCCGATGAATCCGGCCTGTCCCGGCCCGCGATCCTGCGCGCCGTTGAGGACAGCCTGCGGCGCCTGCAGACCGATTACCTCGATGTCTACTATCTGCATCAGCCCGATTGTAATTGCCCGATCGAAGAAACGCTGGAGGCGATGGACGCCCTCGTGCGGCAGGGCAAAGTGCGCTACCCGGCCAGTTCCAACTACGCGGGATGGCAGGTGGCCGAGATGCACGAGATCGCCCGCCGCCAGGGCTACCGCCCCGCCGCTATCACGCAGCCGATGTACAACGTGCTGGCGCGCGGCATCGAACAGGAATACACCGCAATGGCCAAGCGTTACCAGGTGGCGATGATCGTCTACAATCCGCTCGCCGGCGGCCTGCTGACAGGCAAGCATCAACGGGCGCAGTTCACACCCGGCACGCGATTCGACAACAACAAGATGTATCAGGACCGCTACTGGCACGACGACATGTTCGACGCCGTGGAGGGCCTGGAGACGGCGGCGCGGCAGGAGGAGCGCAGTCTCATCAGCTTCGCCTTGAACTGGCTGCTGCATCATTCGCCGGCGCACGGCATCATCCTCGGCGCATCGCGCACGGAACAACTGGAGAGCAATCTGCGAACACTCGCCGACGGACCGCTTTCTGAAAACTCGCTTAAGACATGCGATGTCGTCTGGCAGGCGCTGCACGGTCCCGCGCCACGCTACAACCGCTGAGCACAGCACCCAAGGGCAAATTCCCATACCACTTGGCCGCGCGTGCTACGATAGCGCCTTCCCCCTATGAACCGAAGGCAACTCCTCCAAACCCTCTGCTCGGCTGCGATCCCCGCGGCGCTCCCCGCGCAGACGGAAAAAACAAATCTCCTGATTTTGTTTGCCGACGACATGGGCTACGGCGATGTCGGCTTCAACGGGCGCAAGGATTGGGAGACGCCGAATCTCGACCGGCTGGCCTCGCAAGGCACGGCCTTCGATCGCTGGTACACGGCATTTCCCGTATGCGCGCCATCGCGCGCCTGCCTGCTCACCGGCAGATACACCATTCACCACGGCGTCCGCCGCAACGGGCCTGACTTGCCCAAGGAAGAGGTGACCCTCGCCGAGGCGCTCAAGACTCTCGGCTACAAGAGTGTGCTGTATGGAAAGTGGCATAAGGGCAACACCGGCGGCGGCAGTTTCACCCACCCGCTCGATCAGGGCTTTGATGAAACCTACGGCTATCTCGACGCCCGTCATGCCTGGGAGCATTTCCCGAAGAAGTTCTGGCGCGGACGCACGGAGGTGGATGTACAAGGCTACTCCTGTGATCTGCTGGCCGACGAATCCATCCGCTTTCTGAAACAAATCGGACGCAATCCGTTTTTCCTCTACGTCCCCTTCATCGAACCGCATTTTCACGTCGAAGCGCCGCCGGAGGATGTGGCGAAATACAAAGGCAAATTCCAGGAGAAGAATCCGGCCGAGCCCATCAACGCCCAGTACGCGGCGATGATTCACCGCCTCGATAGGGCCATCGGGCGCATCCTCAAGACGCTTGACGAGACAGGACTGGCGAAGAACACGCTCGTTGTCTTTACATCCGACAATGGGGCGACGTTTGAAACCGGCAACAAAGGCGCGTCGAATTACCACGACAGCAACCGCCCCTTCCGGGGTCAAAAGCGCAGCCTGGAGGAAGGCGGCATCCGCATGCCCGCCATCGTGCGCTGGCCCGGCAGGGTGCCCGCGGGCAAGCGCAGCGATATTCCCATCCACATGACCGACGTCTTCCCTTCCCTGCTCGCCGCCGCAGGCGGCACGCCAGATCCGGCGTGGAAAGTGGACGGCATGAACATGCTCGAAGTATGGACCGGGAAAAAGCCCGCCCCCGAACGCACCATCTTCTGGGAATTGAACGCCGAAGGCGGCACCATGCTGGCCGCTATGCGCGGTGATTTCAAATACCTCCAAATCGGCGAGAATCGTTTCCTTTATAACCTCAAGGCAGACCCCGGCGAACGCCGAACCCTCGCCGCCGAATACCCACAGATCTTCCAGCAACTGCGAAAGGAGACCGAGGCCTGGATGGCCACAGCAGTCACGCGTTAATGACGGATCAGAAGCACGCATTCGAAATGAGCGGCGCGGAGTTTCGCCGCCTCGGCTATCAACTCGTGGATCAATTGGCGGACTTCCTCGATGAAGTCCGCGATATCCCGCTCACCCCCGGCGAATCGCCCGCCGTCGTGCGCTCTGCCCTCGGCCAAGCCGGACTGCCGGCCAAGGGAACGCCGCCGGATGCCGTGCTCGCCGAAGCCTGGCAATTGCTTCGAGAACACTCTCTGTTCAGTTCGCACCCGCGCTTCACCGGCTATGTCATCTCGTCCGCGGCGCCACTCGGAGCGCTCGCGGATCTGCTCGCCTCCGGGTTAAACCCCAATTGCGGGGCGTGGAAGCTGTCGCCCATGGCGACCGAGATGGAAGTGCAGACTGTGCGCTGGATCGCCGAATTCCTGGGCTTTCCCACAAATTGCGGAGGATTGCTGGTCAGTGGCGGGAATATGGCGAACTTCATCGGATATCTCGCCGCCCGCGGCCGCCCGCTACGCCCCCGCCTGCGCGCCTATGCCTCCACCGAAACGCATACCTGGCTCGAAAAAGCCGCCGATCTGTTCGGTGACGTTGCCGTCCGGCCCATCCCGGTAGACAAGCAATACAGGATGGATTGCGATGCCCTGATCCGTCAGCTCGAAGCCGACCGCGCCGCCGGCGATTCCCCGTTCCTGATCGTTGGTTCGGCCGGCACAGTCAGCACTGGAGCAGTCGATCCCATCGCCCGCATGCGCCAAATCGCAGACCGGTACGAATTGTGGCTCCACATCGACGGGGCATACGGAGCCCCCGCCGCCGCTCTCCCCGATGCAGGCGAAGACCTTCGGGCCATCGCCCTCGCCGACTCCATTGCCATCGACCCGCACAAGTGGCTCTACACGCCGGTGGAGGCTGGTTGCGCCCTTGTGCGCCGCGAGCAGGCGTTGCGCGACACCTTCGACCACTCGCCCGCCTATTACCGCTTCGAGGAAGAGGGCGCGCCCGTCAACTACTACCAGTTCGGCCTGCAGAATTCACGAGGCTTCCGCGCCCTCAAGGTATGGACGCAGATGAAATCGGCGGGCCGCGAAGGCCTCGTGCGCATGGTCGCGCACGACATGGAAATGGCCCGGCAATTCGCCGCCCGCATCGACGCCGAGCCGCTGCTGGAGCGCCTCG
>CALFYN010000389.1 GCA_937952345.1 uncultured Acidobacteriota bacterium | reverse complement strand
CACCGGCGCCAAACCCGAAACCCGCCGCGTCTACATCGCCGGCCGCTGGCGCAACATCCCCGCCTACCGCCGCGATCAGATCCCATCAACACCCACCCCCGGCCCCGCCCTCATCCTCGATTACGGCTCCACCACGCTGGTCCCTCCGGATTGGAAGATCGTGTCTTCGGTCGTCTTGACCCGAGAGCCCTAGGTACTTCCCGCCGAACGAATAATGGATCGCAGCGTCCCGCGATCCAGAGTCCCGTGATCGGGAACAACCACTTGGCAGAATGGCTCCCCACGGCGCAGAACAATGTGGCTCCCCATCTGGCGGACCACTCGAAACCCTGCACCCGCCAGGGCGCGCACGCATTCCCGGCCCGAAACAACAGGAAGGTGGGTCACACCGTTACTAGACGGGCGTCGAAATGCTCCTCGGGAACCGGCAGGTTGTCCGCCTCGAGTGCCTCGACATAGGCCCGCACGGCCTCTTTCATATTGGCCAGCGCGGAATCCTCCGTTTCACCCTGCGTGACACAACCCGGCAAACTGGGACACTCCGCCACCCAGAAACCGTCCTCACCGCGATAGAGCAAAACTTGCCGCATACGCCCATTATGTCCAATTCCTTCCGGCTTCGTCTGCATCCTCAAACCCCGCATCCACATCCAATCAGTTACGATAAGGAAGTAACCCTGGGCTCATGGCAATCCCCTTGGCAGCATCCAATTACTGGAAAACCCATTCCTCGTCCATCCTCTCCTCCATTGGGGACACGCCACTCTACCGCCTCGAACGCATCGGTTCCCAATACCCAGGCATCGAAATCTACGTCAAAGCCGAGTTCATGAACCCCGGCGGCTCCGTCAAAGACCGTCCCGCCCTCAACATGATCCTCGACGGCGAGCGCACCGGCAAACTCACCAAAGACCGCATCCTCCTCGACTCCACCAGCGGCAACACCGGCATCGCCTACGCCATGATCTGCGCCGCCAAAGGCTACAAAGTCAAGCTCTGCCTCCCGCGCAACGCCTCCGAAGAACGCAAGCGCATCCTCAATGCCTTCGGTGTCGATGTCGTCCTCACTGACCCCGGCGAAGGCTCCGACGGCGCCATCCGCAAGTGCCGCGAAATCTACGAAGCCAGCCCCGACATCTACTTCTATCCCGACCAGTACAGCAACCCCGCCAACTGGAAAGCGCACTTCGAAACCACCGCCCCGGAACTCATCCGCCAGACCGAAGGCCGCATCACCCACTTCATTTCCGCCATGGGCACCAGCGGCACCTTCGTCGGCACTTCCCGCCGCCTCAAGCGCGATATCCCCGGCGTCACCTGCATCTCCGCCCAGCCCTCCACCGGCTTCCACGGACTCGAAGGCCTCAAGCACATGCCCACGGCCATCGTCCCCGCCATCTACGACCCCTCCATCGCCGACGAAAACATCTGGCTCGAAACCGAAGACGCCTATCACATGGTCCGCCTGCTGGCGAAAGAAGAAGGGATGCTCGTCGGCATCAGCGCCGGCGGCAATGTCGTCGCCGCTCTCAAACTCGCCAGGCGCCTCCACAAGGAAGGGCGCAAAGCAGTCATCGTTACCGTCCTCTGCGACGGCGCATCGAAATACCTCAGCGATCCCTTCTGGGATCAGGAATCCCCGGAAGACTACGCCATCTAGCGCATGATCAAAATCGAAAAATCCGCCTGGGACATCATGGTCCAACACGCCCGCGCCTGCTACCCCCGCGAATGCTGCGGCGCAATGCTCGGCGCCGAAGCCGATGGCGTCCGCACCGTCAAAGCCGCCCGTCCCATGCGCAACGCCTTCGAGGGCGCGCAGGAAGACACCTACGTCCTCGATCCCCAGGAACAACTGGCCGTCGAGAAGGAAGCTCGCGCCCAAGGACTCAGCGTCGTCGGCATCTTCCACTCCCATCCCGATTGCGACGCCTACTTCTCCAAGCGCGACCTGGAAAACTCCTGTCCCTGGTATTCCTTCGTCGTTCTCTCCGTCAAAAACGGCGAGTTCGACCACGCCAACAGCTTCCTTCCCAACTTCGATCAAACCGAAGCCCCGAAAGAGACATTAGAATATTAGATTCACCATGCCCAAGATCCTTATCCCAACCCCTCTGCGTCAATTCGCTGGCGGCAACGATGCCGTCGAAGCCGCCGGCTCCACGGTCGGCGAATGCCTCGAAGCGCTCACCAACCAGTACCCTGACCTGCGCAAAAACCTCTACAACGACGAAGGCAAGCTGCGCAGCTTCGTCAATATCTACCTGAACGATGAAGACATCCGCTACCTGAGCAAGACCGGCACCGCCGCCAAGGATAGCGACACCATCTCCATCGTTCCATCCATCGCCGGAGGACGTTAATGTCGGCCACTGCTGTACCTGTTGCCCTCTCCAACGAAGAAGTTCTTCGCTATAGCCGCCACCTCATCCTGCCCGAAGTCGGCATGGACGGCCAGATCAAGCTGAAGTCCGCCAAAGTGCTTTGCATCGGCACCGGAGGCCTGGGAGCCCCCATCGGCATGTACCTCGCCGCCGCCGGCATCGGCACCATAGGCCTGGTCGATTTCGACATCGTCG
>CALFYN010000388.1 GCA_937952345.1 uncultured Acidobacteriota bacterium | reverse complement strand
AGAAGAAGGACAGGAAACTGTCCATCGAAGACGGCGGGCGGGCGGTGTTTCTCATCGGGCTGGGGCTGATGAAGAAGATGCTGATCGCGGATTACCTGGGCGGGAACCTGGTGAACCGGGTGTTCGATTTTCCGAACCTCTACACGGGCTTTGAAGTGCTGATCGGAGTGTATGGGTACGCGTTGCAGCTTTACTACGATTTTTCGGGGTATACGGATATCGCCATCGGATCGGCATTGATGCTGGGGATCAAGCTGCCGCCCAATTTCAAGATGCCGTATGCTGCGGAAAATATCGCCGATTTTTGGCGCAGGTGGCATATCAGCCTGTCGAACTGGTTGCGGGATTATTTGTATTTTTCGCTGCCCGGGCTGCGCTCGAAGTGGAAGATCTTCACGTATACGAACCTGATTCTGACGATGGTGATTGGCGGGTTGTGGCATGGGCCGAGCTGGACGTTCGTGGTGTGGGGCTTGTTGCATGGAGTAGCGTTGGCGGCGACGCGGGCGTGGCAGAACTGGCGGGGGACGGAGACGAATGCGGCGTGGTGGGCGCGCGGGCTGCGGACCTTCTGGACGGTGCAGTTTGTGGCGTTCGCATGGATCTTCTTCCGGGCGGCGAGTCTCGAAAGCGCCGTGCAGATTGTACAGCGGATCGGATCGCTGACATTTTCGACGGCGAATATTTCCGCGCCGGTGGCGGTGGTGATGGCGATTGCGGCGCTGGCGCATTATGTGCCGGACGGGTGGTTCCAGGCCACGGACCGCGTGTTCGTGCGCTCTCCTTTTTATGTGCAGGCGGCGGCGATGGCGCTGCTGCTGCTGGCGATTCATTATGTAAATGCGACGGGGGCGGCTCCGTTCATCTATACGCGGTTCTAAAACGATGAGCCTGCCACGTTACCCCACATTGACGATTCTGGCCTTCGGCGGGCTGATGCTGCTGACGGATGTGGTGCCGGCGCTCCATAACTTCAAGGTGGTGGATTGGCGGACGCTGCCGGACGTGCTGCACTTTGTGGATCGCAAGCCGTCGGCGTCGCCGGAACTGGACGAGCAACAGCGGCTGCGTCCGGATACGGATCCGGCGCGGCAGGCGAAGTATCCGCTGGATGATGCGGATCATAACCTGGACCATTTCTATGCGGCGCTGCACAAGGCGGAAGGGAAGGGAAATGGCGCGCAGGCGCGGATTCTGCATTATGGGGATTCGCCGACAACGGCGGATCTGATTACGAGCGATGTGCGGACGCTACTGCAAAAGCAGTTCGGGGATGCGGGGCATGGCTTCTGCCTGATTGCGAAGCCGTGGGCCTGGTATACGCATCGGGGCGCGGATGTGGAGGGAAGCGGGTGGACGGTGGATCCGGCGAATCAATCGTCGATTAAGGATGGGCTGTACGGGTTGGGTGGAGTGAGTTTTCGCGGTGGGGCGGGATCGACGGGGCGGGTGAAATTGAGCGGGCCGCATGCGCGGATGGAAGTGGCGTTTCTGAAGCAGCCGGGCGGCGGGCAGTTGCGGGTGTTTGCCGGGGACAAGGATTTGGGCGTGATTGATACGGATGCCGAGCGGGCGCAATCGGGGTTTGCGTCGTTTGCGCTGCCGGCGGAGGCGCGGGTGGTGCGGGTGCAGGCGATGAGTGGTCCGGTACGGGTGTTCGGGATGATGTTCACCAAGGATTCGCCCGGGGTGGTGTATCACAGCCTGGGGGTGAACGGCGCGTATGTGTCGGTGCTGGCGAAGTTCTTCAATGAGGGGCACTGGCGGGAGCAGTTGCGGCATTACCAGCCGCACCTGGTGATTGTGAATTACGGCACGAACGAGAGCGTGTACCCGCAGTTTGTGGATTATGCGTCGGAAAAGGAGTTGCGCGAGATTGTGCGGCGGCTGCGGGCCGCGGTGCCGGAGGCGAGTATCCTCATTATGAGTCCGATGGATCGCGGGCAGCGGATGACGAGCGGGGAGATTGGGACGGCTCCGGCGATACCGCGGCTGGTGGCGATTCAGCGGCGTGTGGCGGCGGATCTGGATTGCGCGTTTTTCAATACATTTGAGGCGATGGGCGGGATTGGGACGATGGGGCGGTGGTATGCGGCGGAGCCACGGCTGGTGGGGGCGGATTTCATTCATCCGATGCCGGGTGGGGCGAAGATTGTCGGCGGGCTGCTGTATCAGGGTTTGATGGAGGGATACAACAAATACAAGCTGCGGCTGATTCAGAAACGGTCGATGGTGGCGGGCAAATGAGGCTACGGTTTCCAGGCGCGGCCGCGTTGATCGCCGTTGTGGCGTTGCTGCCGTGGGTGTCGATGGGGCAGCGCAGCACGCGGAAGACTACGGCGAAGAAACCGTCGAAGAAGACTACGCGGAAAACGGCTCCGAAGAAGGCAGCGGCACCGGTGGTGCGGTTTGATGCGGGGGCGTGGCTCGACCGGATGCGCGAGGTTCCGGTGGAGAACGTGGCGGCTCTGGTTCCGTTTTTCGAGCAGTTGTACCGGCATGAGAAGGGGCAGGGGGAAGGCGGATTGCACATTTTGCATTACGGCGATTCGCATACGGCGGCGGACGATTGGACGGGG
>CALFYN010000387.1 GCA_937952345.1 uncultured Acidobacteriota bacterium | reverse complement strand
AACGGCCGCGTCCAGGGACGGTTCCGCCCTACCGGCGTGCGCCCGAAATTCTATGAGCGCCTGCTGTCGGCCGGAATTCAACTGCCGCCACAAGTGTTCCAAACCATGGTGGAAGTGAGCTAAAGGAAAGAACCCATGACGCCCGCTTTTCTTCTTGTCATTGTGTGGCTGGTTCTGTTTGCCGCAACCTTGCTGGCGGTGAGTCTCGGTTTGAAGTACGTCGAAAGGAGCCGCAGGGATAAGGTTTCCAGCATGCTGCAGGCAGTTTCGAGCCAGCCGATAGCCGCTGAGTCGACAATCCTGAAGGAGTTGGAGCGCCGGCAGGAAGGCGATTTCAACTCGAAGCTCGAGCAGTTGCCGCTATTCCGGAAGGTTGCGGCGCATATCTCACAGGCGGGCCTCGATTGGTCCTGCACGCAGCTATTGGTTCTGACCATCGCCGGAGGAATCGCGGGAACCTTGATTGGCTCTCTGGTTCGAGTGCCGGTCTTTCGCGAATTTGCTATAGCTGCATTCGGACTGACGCTTGCGGCTGCCCCCTGGTTGTACGTGTCCTCGAAACGGCGCACGCGGCTCTCGATGTTTGAAGAGCAGTTCCCGGAAGGACTCGACTTTCTGGCCCGGTCGATGCGAGCCGGGCACGCATTCTCGGTGAGTCTCGAGATGCTTGCCGAGGAGTCGCTGGATCCGCTGGCGCAGGACATCCGGCGAGTCTTCCACGAGCAAAACCTCGGAGCGCCCCTCGATGCGGCGCTGCGCAATCTGGCCGAGCGGGTGCCACTGTTGGACGTGAAGTTTTTCGTTTCCGCTGTGCTGATGCAGAGGGAAACCGGCGGCAACCTGTCGGAGATCCTGACCAAACTGTCCTATGTGATCCGCGAGCGATTCCGGCTCAAGGGGCAAGTGCGGGCGGTGAGCGCACACGGCCGGCTGACAGCCCTCGTGCTGACCATCCTTCCCTTCGTTACGATGCTGGCGCTGATGTTCGTGGCGCCTACATACCTGGAGAGCATGGCCCGCGATCCGGATGGGAAATATCTCATCGTCGGTTCCATCGCCGGGCAAGTGCTGGGCTATTACTTTATGCGCCGCATCATCGACATCAAGGTGTGAGGAGATTGTTATGGCAATTCTCATTTCTGTTGTGTTGTTTTCGCTGCTCGCGCTAGTGATCTCGTACTTTGGCTATCACTATTACGCGCGGCCGGGCCGGTATTACGAGCAACTGGGCGTGGTAGTCGAGCCCGGGATCGAATCCCATCAGGGGCGCGGCGCGACCGACGGACTGGTTCGCGTATTACGGATGATCGGCGAACGGGCTCCGATATCGCCACAAGATGCCAGTGTGACACGCAGGCTGCTGATGGCGGCGGGTTATCGGGAGGACTCAGCGGTTGGTGTGTTCTACGGCATCCAGGCACTCCTTACGCTGCTGCTTCCCCTGATGGTTTTCCTCGTGAAGGACATCATCACCCCGCAGCCGGTGCTCCAGGTGCTATTGATTGCCGCCGCAGGGGGAGCGGGTTACTTCTCTTGTGGGTTTGTTCTCGAACACTTGGTGGAGAAACGCCAGGAGGCGATCAAGCTCTCCCTTCCGGACGCGCTGGACCTGATGACGGTATGCGTTGAGGCGGGGTTGGGTCTGGACCAGGCGATCGTGAACGTCGCCAAGGAGTTGAAGCACGCCCATCCGGAGATCTGCGAAGAGTTGGGACTGATGACTCTGGAGATGCAGGCGGGCAAGCGCCGCTCCGAAGCGTTGCGGAATCTTTCGGACCGCACTCGTGAACCGGAATTGCGGAAACTGGTTTCCATTCTCATTCAAACCGACCGGTTCGGAACCAGCATGGCCGAATCCCTGCGAACCCATTCCGACTTTATGCGGGTGCGGCGCCGGCAGGAAGCCGAGGAGCGGGCGAATAAGATCGGCGTGAAGCTGGTATTTCCCATTTTTTTCTGCATCCTGCCATCGATGCTGGTGGTTGTGGCCGGGCCAGGCATGCTGCAGGTCTTCAAATATTTGTTCCCAATGATGCGTCAATTCCGAATTCAATAGAAAGGAGAGGATTATGGATAACTCGATGCTTTCGGTGCTGCTTTGGGTGGCTGCCGGGGTGGTTCTGGTGCTATTCCTGCTGCGGCGAAAAAGCCGTAAGAGCAAACAATTCCGGTAAACAGGCAATTGTCTATGCCGGCTGTGGATACAATGCGGGAGCAGTTGGCGGGTAGACAGAATCCCGACGGCGGTTGGGGCTACCGTGCCGGCAACTCCTCATGGTCGGAGCCCACTGCTCTGGCCGTGCTCGCTCTGAACGGCTGGGACGATCGATCGCAACAGGTCCGGCGCGGCGTCGAATGGCTGCGCCGGCTTGTGCGAGCGGACGGCGGAGTTGCTCCCTGTCCTGGCGTTCAACAAAGCAACTGGGTGACTGCATTGGCGGTGCTGGCCGAGTCGGTAACCGGCGGCATCCGTGCCGATGCGGCTCCCGTCCGGTGGCTGCTGGATCGTAGTGGGGAAGAATCCCGGCTGATAACGCGTCTGCGAATGTGGCTGCTGGGCGTGAAGTGGGACGTGGATA
>CALFYN010000386.1 GCA_937952345.1 uncultured Acidobacteriota bacterium | reverse complement strand
GACCAGGACTACTCAATCTGTGTGAGCAGAACTGATCGATCTTCTAAGTAGTTCTACGGTCTTCATCCGGCGGCGAGATGACTGTGTAGACACACAAGTCCCCGGAAAAGTCTTCATGATTGCCACGACCCACCGCTTCAAAGAGTGCGTCGTCGTCATGGAGTCGGTCGAAGGCCCCACCCTGGACGCCCTGCTTTATGAGAGCCTGACGGTTTTGCTCAACTTCCCTGATGAATGGCGCTAAAAGGCGCCATCTGGCAAATAAGAAAAGGACGATATCACCGGCAAACTCGGCGCCGCCCTATCCCCACCCAACTCACCGTTTTTTCTTCCCCTTCTTCTCCCCCCCGCCGCGCAACCCCCGCACCACCGTAATCGTCCCCGGGTACCGGTCAAAATCCTCCCCACTCACCACCCGGGCATCCGCCGTCTCCCGCAAAGCCGCCATCAATTGCCCATCCAATTTTTTCAAAGTCCCCGCATACGCCGGATCCCCCGCCACATTCTTCATCTGATACGGATCCTTCCGCAAATCGTACAACTCCTGCGCCGGCCGCTTCCCATACGTCAATTCATACAGCGGCTTCACCGCCGCCTCCGTCCGCCGCACCACCATGTCCGCCTTCGTCGGCCCCGCGTCCACGTCCGCGAACCCCACCCGCGTATTCCCCGCCAGTTGCTCGTACGTCGCCTTCTCCATATCATCCGGATCCCCCGTCGGCCATCGCTCCGGCCGGAAATTGCGGATGTAATGAAACTCATGATTCCGCAACGCCCGCATCGGATATCCGGCGCTCGTCGCCTCCCGGCACGGCACATGGCGCTCCATCCCCGTCAGCACATACCCCCGCTTCCCATCGATCCGCCCGCTCTTCGATGACGTCAGTAACGGCATCAGCGACCGCCCCGTCATATCCCCCGGAACCTTCAGTCCCGCCGCCTCCAGAAACGTCGGCGCCAGATCCGTCAAACTCACGAAATCCTCCACCTTCCGCCCGCCCTTGATCCGCGATCCCCATTGCACCGCCAGCGGCACATGCGTCCCCGCGTCGTACAACGAGGCCTTCCCCCGAGGAAACGGCCACCCGTTGTCCCCCGATATCACCACCAGCGTATTCTCCAACTCCCCATTTTTCTCCAACATCTTCAGCAATTCACCCGTTTCCTCGTTAAACCGCTGCACCTCCCAAAAATAATCGCACATATCCTTGCGCACAATCTCCGAATCCGGCAGGTACGGAGGCACCTGCACATCCTCCGGCCGCATCCCGCTCTTCACCCCGCTCTCCCACGTATACCCGCGGTGCGGATCCTGGCTCCCAAACCAGAAGCAAAACGGAGCCCCCTCCGGCCGCGCCTTCAAAAACGCCGCGAAATCCTCATACCTTGTCCCCGCCGGATTCCGCTTCCGCCCCCCACCCTGCTCATTCCCCGGACCCCACCCTTTCCGCGTCATCCCCACGTGATACCCCGCCGCTTCCAGCATGTCCGGATACACGCCAAACTCCGCCGGCAAATCGCCGCCCAAATTCGCGCCCGACCGCAGCCGCCAGTGATACTGCCCCGTCAGAATCGCCGCCCGCGACGGTGTGCACGAAGGCGCGCTCACATAGGCGTTCGTAAACAACACGCCCTTCTTCGCAATGCCATCGAACACCGGCGTCTTCACCACCTTGTCCCCGAAGATCGAGGCCCAAGGCATCCCCCAATCATCCGCAAAAGCAAACAGAATGTTCGGGCGCTTCTTCTGCGCCCGCAGAATCGCCGGTGCGGCGATCGTGGCGAGGGCTTGACGTCGATTGAGCATTTCAGCGTTATGATACACTCCCTCACGGATGCAGCGTCGAACCCTTCTCGCCACCCTCGCGGCCGCGCCCCTTTTCTCCCAGCGCCCCGCCGCCCGCAAACCCAATTTCATCCTCCTCTTCGCCGACGATCTCGGCTACGGCGACATCGGCTGCTACGGCTCGCCCGACGTCCCCACTCCCAACATCGACGCACTCGCCAAGAACGGCGTGCGCTGCACCGACGGCTATGTCTCCTGCGCCGTCTGCAGTCCCTCCCGCGCGGCCATGCTCACCGGACGCTACCAGCACCGCTTCGGCCACGAGTTCAACTCCGGCCCCCCGGAGCGCGAAGCGCAAGTCGGCTTCGGCCTCCCGCTCACCGAGAAAATCGCCCCCGTCCATCTCAAACCCGCCGGCTACCGCTCCGGCATGTTCGGCAAATGGCACCTCGGCGTGCGCCCCGCCTATCACCCCATGCAACGCGGCTTCGATGAATTCTACGGCTTCCTCGACCAGAAGCACGCACACACCCAGTAC
>CALFYN010000385.1 GCA_937952345.1 uncultured Acidobacteriota bacterium | reverse complement strand
GTGCCCGGCGTTCACACGGGCGCGGGCTTGCAAGTCACGAAAAACAAGCAACCCGCGTTTGGCGACGTGGTTGCTGTCAGGCAGGAAATGGGTACCCCCTTACCCAACATCCCAATTGGTGGAGGATAATAGGAGTTTATGCGTAGGCTGTACTTGCTCCCGGTTTCTCTGTGCGCTTTTTCCGCTCTCGCGGCCGATAACGTGATCACCACCGTCGAAGAGATTATCGCCAAGGTGAACGGCGACATCGTGACGCGTACGGAACTGTCACGCACCCGTAAGCAGGCTGAAGAAGACCTGCGCCGGCAGGGCGTCACCGGCGCAAAGTTGACGGCGGCGATGCAGGAGAGGGAAGGCTCCGTGCTGCGGGACCGCATCGACCAATTGCTGCTGGTGCAGAAGGCGAAGGATCTCAGCATCAGTGTCGAATCGGATATCTCCAAGCAACTCGCCGAGATCCAGAAGCAGTTGAAGATCGCCGACCCCGACAAGTTCCAATCCGCGGTGCGGGAGCAGTTGGGCATCCCGTTTGAGGATTACAAAAACGAAATGCGCAACAGCATGCTCACCGAGCGCGTCATCCGCCAGGAAGTGGGCGCCACGATCAATATCCCCAAATCCGACGTCGTGAAATATTACGAGGAGCACAAAGCAGAATTCGTGCGCGAAGAGCGTATCTTCCTCGGCGAGATCTTCCTCTCCACCGCGGGCAAGGATGACGCCGCGGTGGCCGCGATCGAAAAGAAGGCAAAGGATCTGGTGGCGCGCGCCAAGCGTGGCGAACGTTTCCCCGAACTAGCGCGCGACAACTCCGACTCGCAGACCGCCCAGAACGGTGGCGATTTGGGCGGATGGAAGCGGGCTGACCTGAGCGCGGAAATCGCTAATCTCGTTTTCGACAAGGATCGAAACTTCGTCACCGACCCCATCAAGCGCCCTGATGGATTCCTGATTCTGAAGGTCATGGAGAAGCATACGGCGGGCCAGGCTGCTCTCGAAGAGGTGGAAGGCGAGATCATGAACCGGCTCTATGGACCGCGCTTTCAGCCCAAGATCCGCGAATACCTCACCCGGCTGCGCGAACAGGCATTTCTCGAGATCAAGCCCGGCTATGTCGATTCCGGCGCCGCGCCGGGCAAAGACACTTCCTGGAAAGATCCGGCGCAACTCAAGCCGGAAACCGTGACCAAGGAAGAGGGTGCCAACATCAAGCGCCGCAAGCGCATGCTGTGGGCAATCCCCATGCCGGGAACCAACGCGAACGAAGCGGCGCAGGAAGCCGTTTCCAGTTCGAAGACCGTCAATAAGTAAACCCCAAAGGAAAATCGTGCGTCTCGCCAAAGACGCCATACTCGTTCATGAAGTCTCCCTACGTCGCAGAGTTGCAGCCCAATCAAGTTGTCACGGCCACATTTCTCGTACAACACAAGGACATCCGGCAGAAGAAGACCGGCGAGCCGTATCTATCGCTGATGCTCGGCGATCGCACCGGAGAGATCGACGCCAAGATGTGGGACAACGTCGAAGAGGTGATGTCCACATTCGAACGTGATGATTTCGTGCGTGTCCGGGGCCTGGCGCAGATTCACCTCAACCGCCTGCAACTGACGATTCAAAAACTGCAGAAGGTGGAAGAAGCCTCGGTGGATCTTGGCGATTACTTCCCCGCATCGAAACGCAACCCCGAGGAAATGTTCGTGGAGTTGCGGCAGATGCTGGGCGAGTTGAAGAATCCGCATCTGCACGCCCTGTGCCAGGCAATGCTCGACGACAGCGAGATCGCCCGGCTCTATAAGATTGCGCCGGCGGCCAAATCCATGCACCACGCCTATCTCGGCGGATTGCTGGAACACGTCCTGTCGATGGCGCACCTGGCGAAGATGACTGCGCCTCACTATGAGGCGGACCTCGACCTGTTGCTCACCGGCGTGCTGCTCCACGACATCGGCAAGATCCACGAACTGACGTATGACCGCAGTTTCGGATATTCCGTCGAGGGGCACCTGGTGGGTCACATGTTCATCGGGCTGCGCCTGATGGATGAAAAGCTGCGCGGGTTGCCCGAGTTTCCGCGCAATCTGCGTTTGCTGCTGGAGCACATGATCCTGAGCCATCACGGGCAGCTGGAATTCGGCTCTCCGAAACAGCCCGCGTTCCTTGAGGCGCTGCTGCTGCATCATATCGACAACCTCGATTCGAAGATGGCGGCGTTGCGCACGTCGCTCGAAAAGGATCGTGGCATTGATGGCTTCTTCACCGGCTTCAATGCGGCCCTGGAACGCCAGATTCTGAAGAAGGACAAGTTTCTCAATCCCGAACTGGCGGAGGCAAAGGAGCCGCCGAAACCCGATCCGCAACGAACATCGGGCAACAAACCCGCCGAATCGAACGGGCCGCGCAGAACCCCGTCGGTTTCGCCATTCGCCGAACGGTTGCAACAGGCGCTCCGGCAGGATAAAACAGACTGAAATGCGAATTGCACGTCCGCCAAAGGAGATCCCTCCCCCGCTGGAGCTGGAGTGTCTGAAAGCGCTCTGGGAAATCGGCGAAGGGAACGTGCGTGCCGTGCAGCAGCAGATGGAACCGCGCAAGCGCCTGGCCTACACCACGGTCATGACACTGCTGGAACGGCTGGCCAAGAAGGGCGGAGTCGCTCGCCGGAAAGTGGGCCGGGCGTTCTATTACACCCCGACAATCGACCGTGAAGCCATGCGCCGCAAGGCGATTCAGGAACTGGCGGATTCCCTGTTCGATGGTTCCACCGAATTGCTGCGCAACTATACATCCAACGGCCCCATTGCCGTGGCGGCAACGGCACCGGAAGATCATTCCGATGGCCGGCTGGACGCCTCTCTGCTCTAGAAGGAAATCTGCGACGCGAGCGGCCGCGCCTTTGCGTCCGACTCCTTTTCGGAAAGCCCCGCCACCCCGGCGAGCCACGCCCCCTTGGTGAACACGAACACGGAACGGCCGGCGTCCTTGCCGAAGTATCCGCCGAAAGCCGGAATCAGCTTCGCACCCTCAAGTTCTTTCTTCCAGTCGAAGAGCGCGATTGCCGCGGACTGCGCGTCGGGCATCTTCACGAGGAACATCTCGTATTCTCCGGCGCCTTTCCCATAAGTGGCGATGGTGCCTCCGGGCAGGAAGGTTTTTCCCATGGCGTGGTTATCCACTACACGCGTCGCCGTGAGACCGGTTTTCGGAAACCGCCGGGTCTCATCCGCCGGTTTCACCGGCGCTGGGGTGGGCGGAGCAGCTTTAGGAACTGGATCGGGACCTCCGCAACTCCACATCAAAACGGAGATTACAGCAGGGAAGAAACTGCGCCAGATGGGGGCCATTACATGCGATAGGATACCAGTTCAGCGGCGTTTCCGAATCGCGATCACCAACCCGAGCAAGCTGAGCAAAGCGGGCCCCGAAGGCTCGGGCACATCGGTGAGCAGCGTGACATCGCCCAACACGACATCGGCCCCGGCGCTCGACGTATCGTCACCCAGGAATACGAATCGCGGCAGATTGTACGGGGTTCCGAAACTCGCATAGTTGCGCAGAGCGCCTGTCAGTATCTGTGTTCCGTCGGCGAGCAGCCGGTAGTTCGACCCCAGTATTTGCAGCTCATACAATCGCTGGGCCACAGTGGTGTCGTAGTTGGCGCCCTCGGCATGCGTGAATGTGGGCCCGGATTGAGCCCAGATCTCGTTTGTCCAAAACCCTAATTCGATCCCGAAAGAATCCTCGCTGAGAAGAATGACGCTGAAGCCCGCACGGTCATTACTCGAGTGCGATTCCGAATTCACCTGCAGTTCGAAGAGCAGCGAGAAACCGGCGTTACGGTCCAGGGCGGGGAATCCCGCGTTGACCAGCGTATTGAGGATGGGAATGCGATTGGCATATCCCGCGGACGTGGCAGTGTTTGTGATCAGCCGGGTTCCCCCCGTTACGAGCGACTGCGATGCGCCGCTGCCAAAACTGTTGTCGCCGAAGATCAGCCATCCTTGCGCTCCCGGCGTCGAGGGCAGTGCATCGTCGTAGAGAACAGTGGTCGTCGCGCACAAGGGCAGCGTGAGCAGGGCGGCGCAAAGCAGTCGCTTCAACGGGGGAATCCTCCGATTGGGTTTCCATATATAACGGCGGTCGATCGCATAAACTGTAGGGCTAGGCACGCAGCAATTGACGCCGCACGGCATCGAGTGCGATCTGGCAGGCGAGCGTTCGAATGCGATGCCGGTCCCCGGCAAACTGGACATGCCGGACGATGGAGCCTGTCTCCATCGCGACGCCGATGAAGATCGACCCCACGGGTTCTGTTTCATCACCCTGCCCCGGTCCGGCCACGCCCGTGACGGAAACGCCGATATCAGCCCCGGAGAGACGGCGCGCCGA
>CALFYN010000384.1 GCA_937952345.1 uncultured Acidobacteriota bacterium | reverse complement strand
AGCCGGATCTGGTTCGAGTTGTTCGCAAACACCGCCTGCGTCGAATTCGCCGGAATCGTGAACGCGATCGTCCGTCCGCCCGTCGCAAACTGCACCGACGGATCGTTACTGAACCCTTCCGAGTTGAACGCCAGCGTCAGGGTCCCGCTCAATGCCAGCGGATACGCACTCGCCAGCGTCAGCGACACAGCAGGCTGCGACAACGCCTCCTGCGCCCCGCTTGCCCCGCCAAACCGGTAGCTCGGCAGCGGAGCCGGATTCCCGCCCGTCCCACTCAGAGTGAACGATTGCGAATCCACCCGCAACGTAGCCGTGGCCGCGCCCAATGCCGTCGGCGCAAAACGGATGTTGAACGTCGTCGCCTGGCCTGGCTCCAGTGTCACCGGCAACCGCGGCAGGCTCGACAGTTCAAACACCGAACTCGCCGACGTGATGCTGATCGCCGTCACGTTACCCGGAGCCGTCCCCGTATTGCTGATCTGGAACTGCATCGAGGTTCCTTCGCCCACCGGAGTCGAAACGAAGTTGACTGACCCGTTGTTGTTTACAGCCGTGCTGACCCCGCTCACAATATAGGCGTAGCTCAGCACCGGACCCAGCGCATTCGCCGTGAGATCGAACTGGTCAGTCCCAATGCGCAAACGCCCCGCCACACGGCCTGCCGCCGTCGGAGCGAAGTTCACGGTAAACGAAAACCGGTTCCCCGGCGCCAGCACAACAGGCAGAGGCGGAACATCCGCCACGGAAATGCCTGTTCCCGTCGCCGCCACCACTGCGATGCGCCCATCGGCCGACCCGCTATTGCGAACGCGAATCACCACCGTGCTCCGCTCGTTCACCACCGTTTCCGGCAACGTCAGAGTCTGGTCAGGCTGGAAGATCGTCACACTCCCGTTGTCGGTCAACAATTCGTAGGTGAATTGCGCCGATGTTCCGCTTCCCTGCAAGTTAAAGGAAACACTCTGTCCCGGCAGTTCCACGGAGACCGTACCCGTCGATGGCTCCACCTGCCGCGGCGTAAATGAAACGCCCACACGCAGTTCCCGGCCGCCTTCCACCACCGTGCCCGGCAGCGGAGCGCCAACCAGTTGGAACGCCGCACCGCTCAATGCAATCGACGTCAAGGTTCCGTTCCCGCTCCCGCGATTCGTAATCGTCAGCGTCGCGTTGGCCGTCGTATCCACCACCGTCTGAGGAAAACTGATCGTACCGCCCGAAAGCAGCGGCTGCGCATTGCCACCCGGGGGCGTGTAGCTGAACACGAACTCCGGCGCCACGCCAATCAGATTCAGCGTAAACGTGCGCGTTGCGTTAGGTGCAGTGCTTTCCCGATAGGAGACAGTCAGCCGTGCCGTCGCCCGGTTCGCGCTCGTCGGCAAATACCGGATTGTTGCCGTGACCGTATTCCCGCCCAGTACCTGGAACGGCGTCGCGCTCAATCCTGTAATGGAAAAATCCTGCGAACCCGTGATGTCCACGTTCGCCAACGTCACGTTCGTTCCCGGACTGCCGCTATAGGTCAGCGAGAGCGACCCGCTCACCGCCTGTCCCACCGCGTTGGCCGGCAGATTCGCCGTGCCACCGTCGGACAGCACTGTCAGGTTCTGACCCTGTTGGAACCGTAGATTGAAGGGAATGGTGGCCTGGCCGAACATGGCGGAGGCCGCAAAAGTAAATAAAGCAAGAGTACGCATTGTCGGCTAGTTCTCCTCCGGGGCAGGAACGAAATAAGCGGCCAACTCGGGTTGCAGCGCCACGACTTCTAAAGGCTCCTGTTTGCTCCGTTGGTTCAGCACAAAGACGCCCTCGCCGATCAACTCCAGCCGCGAGGGAGAAAAACCCAATTCCAGCGTCGAAACCAGCGCCCGGCTCGTCCGTCCATAACGCAGCACCGCCTTCGCTTCGGCATCCGCCACCAGCAGGCTGCCGTCCCGCGTCAGCGCCACGCCGACTGGATTCGCCGCATCGCGGGCAAACAGCACCGCCCCGCCATTGCGCGCGTCAATCTCCAGAATCTGGCGCTCGCCCCGAGATACCGTATACAACGATTTCCCTTCGGCATCCAGCACCAGGCCCGCGGCATCCGTCACCGGCGCTAGCGTCATCATCGCCTCGCCTTCCTGATACCGCGCAATCCCATCCGTCGAGGCCACGAAGATCGACTCCGTCCGGCCATCCAGCGCCAGTCGAGTCACTCCGCCGGGCGCCGTGCCGGCTTCGCGTAGTGTGTTCCCTTCGCGCTTCCAAATCTGTAATGCCCCATCCCGCACAAACGCGGCCATCGTCGAATCCGCGCTCCACGCGAAATGCGATCCGTCGCCTTCGGCAACCAGTTCCGTTGCGCCGCTCGATAAGTCGAGCAACGTCACCTTTCCTTCGGAAGACAGCAGGGCCCATCGGCCATCCGGAGAAACCGCCGCCCGCTCTACCGATGCCAGCGCACGGCTGAGATATCCCGCGCCCGGCACGCCGTTGATCGCTCGCAGCGATCCCGTCGCTTCATCGAAAAATGTGGCGGCAATCGGACCCGATATCCGCCCTTCCTGCGCCTGCAGCGCCAAACCCGTCAATAGTACTGCTACAATCGCTCTCCGCATTACCGGGGACCTCCCACCGTAATCACTCCAGGCGTGACCGTCACAACCCGTGGACCCGTCGCCGTCGTCGCATCGTCTCCGCGCGTCCCGGCCACCACTCCACCGGCGATCGCCGCGCCGCCCAGCACCGCGGCCCACTTCCACCAGTTGCTCTTTCCACCATTGCGCGCGGCGCTCGATCCCGATCCGGATACGTTCGATTGGGCTATCACGATGCTACCGTTCCGCGACCCTTCCACCGCCGTCACCTTGATGTTGAAGCGGCCCTGTTCGTCGTTCGGGGTCATGCCCGTCGACGCGGCGCGGCCGCTGGCGTCCGTGCGCACTGTCTGATTCCGCAACCAGCCGTTGAAGTAGCCACCTGCGCCGCTTACCGGCAATTGAAACGTGACTTCGGCGCCGGCCACCGGCTTGTCGTCTGCGTCCCGTACTTCGACGACGGGAGCGGTTGCCGTGCGGGACCGCACATTGTTAGTTGCGCCTTCGCCCTGTATGACCACGATCTTCAGGCCGCCGGAGCTTTGCGCCACCAGATTAGTTGCTTGCTGCGCCGGCACAACCAGGGCGCACGCCAGCAACGTGGCTAGTACTTTCTTGAGCAAGGGTTTCCTCCTTGAAAATGAGAGCAGAAATGCGAAGTGAATGATACCACGAAGGCTAAGACGGAAGAGGCGATGCCGGAAAGGAAATTGTTACCCTTAACCCTTGCCGAACTTCATTTTCAGCCACTTCATCAGCCGTAGCTTCTTCTCCGGACAGTTGATCCACGGAGCATACCCCAATACTCCGGTGGACCGTTCCACCCACAGCGCCACGTCCTGATCCCCCGAATGCAGCGCCGCCAGATACCCCGTCCCACACCGCTCGCTTTCGTGGATTCCACCAGCCACCAGAGCCGTATTCTCCCCTTTGGGCCCCCAGTCCTCCAGGAACTTCTCGTAGGAGTAATCACGGCATGGCGCTTCTTTCGAACAGCCCCAAAATACGTACGCCGCCGCGTAGTCCTTCCGCTCCACCGCTGCAAGGAACCGCTTTACCACCAATTCTTCCTTGTAGTCGCGAAACAATGCGTAGAGGGTGCCTGAAACAATTACCACCGAGAGGAGGGTAATTACGATTACCTTGACCTTCTTCTCCCGTTTGGCGTCCGTGACGCCGTAGTCTTCCAGGTACCCTGGCATCCTGCTTTTATTCTACTTGGCCGGATAGGCTTTGTCGTAGGCCTCAACGGCGGCCTTCGTAATGGTGAGCGACGGCTTGAAGTAAATCGTCTGCCCCACGTCCACGACTACGTCCAGTTGCTGCTCTTCCGCCAGCTTCTGCACCACGTCCCGCATCCGCTGCAACGCCCGCGTGCCGACATCCGCCTGCTCCCGTTCCAGTTCTTCCTTGATGTCTTCCTGTAACCGTTGCAGATCCCGCTGCTTGCGTTGCCCTTGTGAAACCAGTTCCTGCTCGCCCTGGGGCGTCAGCTTCCCTTGCAGCGATTGCAGCTTGCTCTGGATATCCTGTATCTCTTTCGTGAGCTTCTCCGCTTCCGCTTGCTTCGGCTTCACCCGCGCTTCCAGCGCGGCCACCACTTTCTTCACTTCCGCGGTGGCATTGACCGCTTCGCGCATGTCAATAATGGCCACTTTGCTCTGCGCCGATGCCAGCGTTGCCAGCGCCAGCCAGCACACGCCTCCCACCAGCGAGCGAATCATTCGGTGCGACATGTAACAGGATTCTCCTTGCAGAATTTGACGCGTCCGTTCCCGTTTGGTTAACGAACCTATCCCACAACCGCAAGGATTTCGTCCTCGCGCAAAATTAAATACTCTTCACCATCCACCTTGACTTCCGAGCCCGAGTACTTCCCAAACAGGATAATATCTCCATCCTGGACGTCCACACCCAGATTCTTCCCGTCCTTGCCCAGGCGTCCCGGACCCGTCCGGATCACTTTAGCCTTCTGCGGCTTTTCCTTGGCCGAATCCGGAATAATGATTCCGCTGCTCGTTTGCTCCTCCTCGCCGAGGCGCTGAACCAGCACGCGGTCGTGCAGCGGACGAAAATTCACTGCCATGAAAACCTCTCTCGATTGGGTTTGGTTTTGGGGTACGGCTGATGTCCGGCCGCAAGTGGCCGGTTCAAGACCCGACGTTCACCAAGGATACCACAGCTAGCCTCGGATGTTTTCTGTTGGCAATCGTGCAGACTCCGGCACCGGCCGAGTTTCAAAGCCACCATGAGCTCATTCTTTTGCAGGTGTATTCTGAAGTAGTGGAGTCCATGGCATGAGCGACCTACAAAAAGTGGAGGCCCTGCTCGGCGGCCTCAACCGCTCTGAAAAGATTCAACTCCTGCGGATGGTGGTGCAGGATCTGGACGAGAACTTCCCGGGCATCGAATCGACTCCTGGGGTGTGCGGAGGGGAGCCCTGCGTTGTCCGTACTCGGATCCCTGTTTGGTTGCTGGAGCAGGCACGCCGGCTGGGGACAACCGCGGAAGAGTTGCTGCGCAGCTATCCCACTCTGCGGGCTGTGGATTTGGCCAATGCCTGGGCGTACGCTGCTGCGCATCCAGCCGAGATTGAAAAGCAGATCCGCGAAAACGAAGCGGCCTGAGTTATGGCCCGGCTTTACGCGAACGAGAACTTCGCCTTCGCCGTCGTACAGGAACTGCGCGGCAGGATCGAACTCTGCTGACCTACAACCGAAAGCATTTCCTGGACATCTATAGAGAATCACCGGATCACGCGGGAATCATCGTGTGCACCTACGATCCCAACCCGGCCGCTCAGGCGCATCGCATCAATGAGGCTCTGGGTGGGAACAGTCAGTTTCGTGGCCAGGTCCATCGCATCTATCGAGCAGGCTACCGGCTCGACAAGTGATGCTACTGCGCCCCACCCCCTACTGCGCATCCCCCAAATCATAAGCCTCGCTCACCGCCACATTCACCGTGTACGTCCCCAGGTTGTTCTGCCAGTGCCGGTTGTCGTTCACCGCCAGCATCAGTCGCCCCGCCGGAAGCCCCGTCTTGCTCGCCTTCGTCCCCACAAAGAACACCTCCCCGCCCGCGCCGATGCGCCCAATCAGCGCCCCGAACGGCTGTCCGGCAAACAGGTTCGAAGTATAGGTTCCCCCCGCCGGCTTCTTCAATCCATCCGGATCGCATGCCCACACATCCGCATTCCAACTCAGCCGCGCAAATCCCTTCGCCGTCGAATCCATCTTCGACGCCCCCGTCAGCGCAATCCCCGTATCCAGGTACTCAATCTGCTGGCAGTGCCGCAGCGAATGCACCGCAATCACCTTCCGCACCACCCGTTGCCGCACCGCCAGCATCCGGATCTTGCCCCAATCGACTGACGTCTTCCCCCCATCGGCCTTGCGCACTTCCACTGCGCCGCCACCCAGCGTTCCCCGCAGCACATCGCCATTCTTCAGCCGCACCAAACTCATGTTCCGCTCGAACCCATCACCATAGCTCGGCATCACTCGTTCGAACAGGCGGTACAGCGGCCGCGGCTCATGCTGATCCGTATCCTTCAGCGTCTTCAGTAACGGAGTCAGCACCGGCACTCCGATGTTGGTCAATTCCTCCACCGCCAGATCGCGTGCCTTCCGCTCCGTCCCCTGGATCGCCGCCAATCCCGCCTCGATCTTCGCCGTCTCCGCCGCGCTCGCCTCCGCCGCATTGTGCACCGAAAGAACCTGATCCATCTTCACCGCCAGGCTCCCCAGTTTCACGGCTCCCAATGAAGTCTCGCCCTCCACCGTAGCGCCGTCCGTGGTTCGAATCAGCACCCACTGCGCCGCCGGCAACAGGGAAGCCATCAGAAAAATGAAAAGAAAGCGCAATCGCATCCTGACGTTTATATCACGCCGTTTACCACCGTGCGCGGCTGATCCTCCAACAGGTGAGTCCCATGCGTCATGGCAGCCCCGGCGCGCAGCGCCGCCGTCACATGCACGGTCTCCGCAAGCTCCTCCGCCGACGCCCCCGCCTTGACCGCGGCCTGCCGGTGCAGTTCAATGCAGTACGGGCATTGAGTGGTGAGAGCGACGGCAATCGCCATCAGTTCCTTGTACTTCTTCGGGATAGCCCCGTCCGCCAGCGCCGTCTTGTCGTAAGTCCAAAAAGCGCCGGTCGCCTCTTCCGCGAGTGTTGTCATCGCGCTGAGTTTCTTCAATTGGTTCATTGAATGCATGGTTGCAATACCCTCCACTCAAGGAAGCGGGAATGGTGGCAGGAATGCGCGCGGCCCGTTACGCCTTCGGATGCGCCTTATCGTACACCGCCATCAAATCCTGCAGCGACACCTGCGTATACTTCTGCGTCGTCGACAACTGGGCATGCCCCAGCAACTCCTGAATCGCCCGCAGGTCCGCCCCAGCCCGCAGCAGATGCGTCGCATACGCATGCCGAAGGCTGTGCGGATGCAGAGACGAATCCCCCGTCAGTGCAATCGCATACTGCTTGATGATCCCCCGCACCGCCCTGTCATTCAGCCGCTTCCCCCGCGGCCCGCGGAACAACGCCTCATCCCCAGGCTCTCTCTCAGCGAGATAAGCCAGCAGTGCCTCCGACGCCTTCGCCCCAAACGGCACCTGCCGTTCCTTCCGGCCCTTCCCCCGCACCCGGATCCAGCGCTCCGCCAGGTCCAGATCCGCCAGATTCAATCCCACCAGTTCACTCACCCGCAGCCCACACCCATACAGTAATTCGAAAATTGCCAGATCCCGCTTCACCTGCGGCCGGTCCAGTTTATCCGCCGCCACATCGTCGATCAGCCGGTTCGTCTGCTCTTCTCCCGGCACCTTCGGCAGCGTCTTCGGAGCTTTCGGCGTCCGAATCAGCCGCGCCGGATTCAGCTTCACATGTCCATGCCGGTGCAGGTATTGAAACAAAGACCGCACCGACGCCAGTTTCCGCCGCATGCTCACCGCAGCCAGCCGCTGATGATACATGTGTCCTAAATATTCCCGAATCATCAGAGCATCCATCGCCCCGACTTCCGGCTCCTCCGCCTTCCGGAAATACTCCAGCACCTGCGCCAGATCGGACGCGTAGTTCTTAATCGTATGCGCGGACGCATTCCCCAGCCGCAAGTCCTCCAGAAACGCGCCAATTGCCTCAGACAGCAACACCCGAAAACTCCTCCAGCCGTTCCAGCGCCCGCCGGCACACCTCCGCATGCCGTGCCTTCTTATCCTTCCGGAACCGCGCCAGCGCCTCTTCCTCCAGCTTCGGCAATAGATCGAACGTGATGTTCGCCGGCTGGTAATGTTTCGCCTCGGCGTGCGCAATATAGTGGCATAGCGACCCCAGCGCCGTCTCTCGCGGAAACGCCCTGGCCACTTCCCCAACAGCCAGCGCCGCCGCATTTCGCCCCGCCATCAACCCAGTCGCAATCGACTCCACATATCCCTCAACACCCGAAATCTGCCCCGCAAACAAGATCCGTGGCTCGCTTCGCAGTTGCAACGTCGCGTCCAGCAGCGACGGCGCGTTGATATACGTGTTCCGGTGGATCTGCCCATAGCGCAAAAACTCGGCATTCTCCAACCCCGGGATCATCCGAAACACCCGTTTCTGATCCGGATATTTCAGGTAATTCTGAAACCCCACCAGGTTATAGCTCGAAGCACGCAGCGTCTCCTGCCGCAATTGCACCGCAGCATACGGCCATCTCCCCGTGCGCGGATCCGTCAATCCCACCGGCTTCATCGGACCAAACCGCAACGTATCTCGCCCCCGCCGTGCAATCTCTTCCACCGGCAAACACGCCTCGAAATAAGGCACATCATCCGGAATATGCGGTGTATGCTTCTGCGCCTCCAGCAGCGCATCGACAAACGACTCGTACTGCTCTTTGTTCATCGGGCAATTCAGATAATCATCCGACCCGTCCATCGACTTCCCATACCGCGATGCCCGGAACGCAATCGAATAATCAATCGTCTCCGCATCCACAATCGGACTGATGCTGTCATAAAAGTACAGCCGCTCCGACCCCGTCAGCCGCGCAATCTCCACTGCCAGCGCATCCGAAGTCAGCGGACCCGTAGCCACCACCACAATCCCTCCGGCCGGAATCGCCCGCACCTCTTCCCGCCGGATCTCGATTCCGTCCATCCCCTCCAGCGCCCCCGACACCTCCGCCGCAAACACATCGCGATCCACCGTAAGCGCCTGCCCGCCCGGCACCCGAGCCTTCTCCGCCGCCACCAGCAACTGCGACCCCATCCGCCGCAATTCCTCCTTCAGCAGCCACGGCGCCGTATTTCGGGTTTCGCTCTTCAGCGAGTTGCTGCACACCAACTCCGCCAGCCGGTCTGTCTTATGCGCCGGAGTCATCGCCTGCGGCCGCATCTCATACAGCACCGCCCGCAGCCCCGCCCGAGCCACTTGAAACGCCGCCTCCGCGCCCGCCAATCCGCCACCGAGTATATGAATCGTGTCCGCCATCTGCTCTCGTTCCGAACTCCCTACCGCACCACAAACACCGGGTCCGGATGCGCCCCCTTCGGCAGCGCCAACTTCCGCACTACCTTCCGCTCCGCCACCGAAATCACATACACCAGATCCCGCTCCTCCGCCGAAGCAAACGCATACTTCCCATCCGGCGACACCGTCAGCGACACCAGCGGCCCCGGCAACTTCTCCGTCCGCCCAGTCACCCGCAACGTCGAAGTATCCGCGAACTCCACCACCTCATCATGCATACACGCAAAGATCACCTGCTTCCCGTCCGGAGTCCGCGCAATCCGCACCGGCCCTTTCGAAGTAGCAATCGTCCCCACAATCGCCTGCGTCCCCGTATCAATCACCGTCACCTTCGCCGACTCCCGATTCACCACATACACCCGCTTCCCATCCACCGACAACACACTCCCCTCCGGCCGCGTCCCCGTCGCCAGACTCTTCACCGCCCCCGACGCCAAATCCACCACCGTCACATTCCCCGAATTCGAATGGCTGATATAGGCATGCTTCGCCCCCGGACCCAGCACCACCATATGCGGCGTTTTCCCGCCCGTGTCAAACGTCCGTTCAATCTTCTTCGCCACCGGATCAATCCACAGCAGCTTATCCGGCAGTTCCGTCGTCACCGCTAACTTCCCAGTCGCCCGATCCAGATCGATCCCATG
>CALFYN010000383.1 GCA_937952345.1 uncultured Acidobacteriota bacterium | reverse complement strand
AACAATTCTCAAGAATTCACAACGTGCCGCGGTGAGGATGCTAGTTGCGGGGCTGCTCCTCTCCTCGGCCTATGGGCAGGATCCTCCAACCGCGCCTCCACCTGAGCCTGATGAACCTCAGGCCAGCGCTGCATCTCCCAACGAGGAATCGCAGCAGCCTTCGGCCAGAGGCTGGCGCCGGTTCGGAGAACAAAGCGCTCCTCCCGCTGCCGCACCGTCTCAATTAATTCTTCCTGCCGGCAGTTTCATCTCGATCCGTGTGAACCAGCACCTATCAAGCGATCAGAATCAGGCCGGTGATACATTCACGGCAACGCTCGCCCAGCCGCTGGTTGCCGATGGTTTCGTCATCGCACGACGGGGCCAGACTATCGGTGGCCGTGTCGCCGAGGCGGTCAAGGCCGGCCGCGCCAAAGGCACCTCCCGGCTTGCTATCGAACTGAATGAGTTGAGCCTGGTCGACGGACGCCAAATCCCAGTGCTCACACAGTTGATGGAATACACTGGCGGCACATCCAAAGGACGTGACGCTACGGCGATTGCTGGAACCACCGGGCTGGGAGCCGCCATCGGCGGTGCTGCCGCCGGTGGAGCCGCCGCCGGGATCGGAGCTGCCGCGGGGGCCGCAGCTTCTGTCATCGGCGTCCTCGTTACTCGCGGACGCGCCACGGAAATCTTTCCGGAGGCCCTGTTGACCTTCCGCACCATGCAACCCATCACCATCGCGACGGATCGAGCACTGAGTGCTTTCCAGCCCGTGGAGCAAACCGATTACGAGCCGAAAATGGAGCGTCGCTCGCCCACCCTGCAGCGCCGCGCTTCGCCAGCCTGGTATCCCGGCTATTGGGGGCCTGGATGGTGGGGGCCCGGCTATTGGGGACCAGGCTATTTCGGAACTGGAGTTATTATTCGCACCGGTCCGCGTTTCTATCGAGGAGGTTTTGGCCGGCGCGGCCGATGGTGATCAACTCGCGAAGCGATATCCCTCGCCTCGCACCGTGACAATGTGCGCGGGGTGCCGCGGGTTGTCCTCTACCTTCTGGCGCAAGGATGCAATGTGTACATCCACAGTGCGCGTGAT
This sequence comes from uncultured Acidobacteriota bacterium, assembly GCA_937952345.1. Lineage (GTDB taxonomy): Bacteria > Acidobacteriota > Terriglobia > Bryobacterales > Bryobacteraceae > CADEFT01. The sequence continues at coordinate 6,095 of CALFYN010000383.1, read as the reverse complement.
GGCTTCAGGGTAACCCCATACCTCGCGCAGCAATTCGTGCCGACTCACGATCTCCCCGCGGCGCGAAATCAGATACCGCATCAGGTGTAGCTCCTTCGCCGACAAGGTGGCGCGAACATTCTTCCGCACCACCAGCCCCTTCAGGAAATCGATGAACACTCCATCAAAACGATAACTCGTCAGATTCTGTGCGCGGTACAACTCCTCGCGGCGCAACAATGCCTGAATTCGCGCCAGCAGCACCGCCGGATCGAATGGCTTCGTTACGTAATCATCCGCACCTTCCGTCAACCCTTTCACAATCGATGCCGCATCGTTCAACCCCGTCAACATCAACACAGGCGTGTGCACGCCCGCATCCCTCAGACGGCGGCACACCGCGAATCCGCTCTCTCCGGGCAGCAGGACGTCGAGAATCACCAAATCGCAGGGCTGCGCAGTGAGACGTTCCATGATGCAGTGGGCAGCACACTCGACTTCGTAACCTGCGCCACGAAGCGTATCGGAAAGCACGGCTGCCAGATTGTGGTCGTCTTCCACAAGAAGGATGTTGGGGGGCATGTTTGTAGACTGAAATAACTGATGCGAGTCTGCTGCCTCCAGTTGCGCATCACCCCAAGAGTTTTACGTTCTTAATCAACGCCGCCGCGCCAGGATCAGATTCTTCCGTGCTTCGGCGTGAGCGGGCTCGATGCGTAGCGCTTCCTCAAAATGTCCGATCGCCTCCGCCATGCGCCCCGTCCGCGCCAATGCTGTTCCCAAATTGTTGTGCGCATCGGCGTGACCCGGCTGTAAGGCAAGCACGCGTTCGTATTGCATGATGGCCGCGTCCAGTTCCCCGCTACGCGCCAACAGCACACCAAGATCGTACTGCGCGGACACGAGCCGCGGATCGTGATCTATGGCCGCGCGGTATTCCGCCATCGCCTCATCGATTTGTCCAGAGGAAACCATCAGCCGCGCTAGATTGTCGTGCGCCCGCGCGAAATTAGGACGCGCTGCGATAGCCTTGCGATATGCGGCTAGCGCCTCGCCCCGGCGTCCTTGGCTGCTGAACGCGACTCCCAGGTTGTTGTGCGCATCGGCCGAATCAGGATCACTACGCAGCGCAATCTCAAACTCCTCAACCGCGCCGGACAAGTCCCCCATTTGTGCACGGCTGAGCCCCATCTGCAATCGCGCCGGGGTGAACTCAGAATCCAACTCCAGCGCACGCTGCGCCGCTTCTTGCGCCTCCTTCGGCCGGCCCATCGAGAGCATCGCCTCTGCGAGTCCGGTGTACCAGTTCTTCACCAATGGCAATCTCCGTATCAACTCCCGCCACTCAGTCACCGAAGCCTCCGCCCTCCCAGACTCCCGCAGCAGTTCGGCATAGCGCTCCCGCAGCATCAGGTTGTCCGGTTCCTTTCGCTGCATAACGCTGTAGTTCGCGATCGCGGCCGTATAATCCATCGCCGCACGCTGCGCACGTGCCTCCGCTTCCACGTGTTTCTGAAACGCTTCGTGGCCTTGCTGTAAAGAGAACGGCGGCCGCGCCGTCAATGCAGCAATCGAGCCCATCATCCGCGCCCGATCCCATGCCGTCTCCTCCAGTGTCCCCGCCTCCGCACCTGCAATCAGCCGCGCCAATGCCCGATTTCCTTCCGGATTCAAATGCACATGCTCGTAGAAGTGGCGGGCATCGGCGTGCAATGCTCCTGCCGCATCAATCGCAATCGCCCCTGTCTCGCGGGCCACTTCGCCAACGATGCGGTTGACCGCCGAACTGGCGCGCAGCCGCAATTCGTCCCAATCGCGCGCCTTCTCAAACTCGCCCCGTGAGTATGCCTGCCGTGCGGCATCGCCCGCGAACGGCGGGCAATCGCGCAAGTTCACCGCAACGGTCGAGAGAATCACTTTTGCCCCCGCTTTCCTCCCCGCTTGCGCGATCTCCAACAGATTCTGCCGATAGGCCCGATACGTCCGATCCACCCTCGCGTCGTCGGCTGTTATGCGATTCTGCCGAAACGTTTCCAATCCCTTCCATTCTTGTAACGATGGCTGCGTTCTGGCCAGCAGCCATTGCCCCAGCCTCATACGCGCCATCATCATCCGCGTCCAGGCTACAACTTCTGATGAGCCTGCAAATGGCCCAATGAACTCGTTATTCCCCATGTACACCACAAACCAATCCGGCTCGAAAAGCGCACATTCCATCGCGATCTCCCGGACTATCCGCGAATCAATCGCCGTCATCGCCGCGTTGATGACCTCCACCTGCCCGCCCGTCTTCCCTCGCAAAATCAATTCCAACTGCCGGGCAAATCCCCACACCGGATCTGGAAATCCCATCGCCGCCGATTCGCCCAGCACAAATACACGCAATGTGCCAGGCGATTTCTTACCCGCAAATACCACCGGAGCAGGTGTGCGAGCAATCCGTCGCGGAAAGAATCGCTCCCCGTAGCGCGGGTTCGTGACAAGCCGCGAGCCATCCTCCGGATGGGGCAGGAAAAACGATGCTTCGTAGCCGGCGCCGGCAATGCGCAGCCCTGCCTCTACCGATCCCAGAAAGAGCACGGGCGCGGCCAGCGGCACCAGCCAAGTCCAAAGTGCGCGCCTTGTTGACACAAGCAATCCAGTGTGACACAATTCCCCAAATCTTTCCTTTAGAGGGTTTACCGATGAAAAAAACTTGTTTTTGGCTTTTTTTCTGGGTCCCCGTCGCACTCGCTCAATCTGACTTGTCCACCATTCGCGGCACTGCCACCGATTCCACCGGCGCCGTTGTCCCGAACGTCACCATCACTCTGCTCGACACGGAGCGTAACACTTCACGCACGGCCGTCACCGGGCAGGATGGGAACTATGAAATCCCATTCCTTGTCCCGGGCTCCTATAAACTCAGTGCCGCCGCACCCGGATTCAAGGAATTCGTCGCCGATCAGATTCGCCTGACGAGCCGCGAAATCCGCCGCATCGAGTTGGTCTTCGAACTCGGCGCCGTCGGTACACAGGTCAGCGTCACCGCCGAGTCTGCCACCATCACCACCGAAGGCAGCCAAGTCGCGGGCGGATTCAACAACACGGCCTTCGTCGACTCTCCACTCAGTCAAAGCTTCTTCCCGCAGGCTTACATGACGACGCTTCCCAACGTGCAGACTGATGCGGGCGGTTGGGGACTGCGCTTTGCCGGTCAAAGTGGCAATCAGATCAACGAGTCCCTCGACGGCGTCATTAGTGATGGTCCCGTCAACCTCGTCCAGAACATGTTCGACTTCGAGGAACTGCAGGTTGTGGCCGTGAACAACTCGGCCGAGTTCAGCCGCGTCGCCAATTTCACCATGACCGGCCGCGGCGGCAATAATCAGTTCCACGGGCGTCTCTACTATGACGCCGTGAACTCCGCGCTCAACGCGCGGTCGACGTTCTCCCCACGCAAGGTGCCATACAAGGAACACCGCGGAGCAGGCGCCGTCAGCGGCCCCATCATTCGCAACCGAACTTTCTTTTACGGATCTTACAGCCTTGTGCGCATTCCCTCCAGCACCTTCTTCACACGTAACGTTCCACCCGCTGCGTTCCGCTCCGGCGACTTCTCGGAACGCCTCCGCGAAGCGCGCCCGGTCATCGTGCGCGATCCTGTCACCGGAACGCCATTCCCTAATAACGTGCTGCCCTCCAGCCGTATCAACGGGCTCGCGCAGCGCGTCCAGAACGACTTCATTCCTCTCCCGAACCTTGGCGGCCCCGAACTGCGCACCAACAACTTCGGCTTCGTCCACCGCTGGCCGCTCGACCTGTTCAAATGGGATAGTGTAACCGGCCGCATCGACCATCGCTTCTCCGACAAGAACCAGATCTTCGGGCGCTACATCAACCGCCTCACTCCTTACGTGTTGGCCGGAAGCTTCCCGAACGTCGGCACCTGGACCCGCAACCGACACCATCACTCCATCGTCGTGAACGACACCCACACATTTTCCCCAACGCTGGTCAACACCGCGATTTGGGGCTGGATCAAAGATGACATCCGCGATGGCACGCAGATCGACGGCTTCACGCCTGTCACCGGCGACGCCGTCGTCTCACAGCTCGGGCTCCAGGGCGTGAATCCACGCGGCCTTCAGGCAATGGGTTTCCCCACCTTCAATATCGTCGGGGTGCAGACGCTTCGCGTACAACCGGGCGGAGTGGTCACCGATCGCCACGACTTTGAATACTCCAACACAACCTCCTGGTCGCGTGGATCGCACGTTCTCAAATTCGGTGGCACGCTGCGCACCTTCAAGAATTTCGTCGACGTCGTGAACGAAGGCAACTACGGCAATTTCGCTTTCAACGGCGCGCTTAGCGGAGATCCGTATGCCGATTTCCTCCTCGGCATGCCTTCCACTTCCAGCCGGCTCGATCCCATCTCCATGCGCACGCAGCGAGCCTATGAGTTGGGCCTCTTCATCACCGACACATGGAAAGCCACGCGCCGCCTCACTCTCGACTTCGGTCTGCGCTGGGACTATTTCGGCGCATCCACCTATGACGACAACCTCGCCTACAACTGGGATGCCGCGACAGGCGACGTCATCGTTCCGCAGGAATCGCTGAGCAAGGTCAGCGCGCTGTATCCCACCACCATCAACGTACGCGGCGGGCAGGTCTATCCCAATCCAGCCAAAGACAACTACCGCCCGCGCATCGGCGCTGCCTATCGCATCACCGACACGTTCGTCTTTCGCGGCGGCTACGGCGCATACACTGAAGCGCTCGGCAACTTCCATCGCCTGCAGGGAACGGGACCGTTCGGACTAACTGAGACCTTCATCAACCAGGATGAGATCCGCGCCGGACGCGCCCCGCTCACGTTCCCCAATCCCTTCCCGTCTCGCCTGGGAAATCCCGTCGCTTCGCAAAGCGTATCGGGCTATCCCCTGCGCACAGACAACGGAGTCATTCACCAATATAACGTCAGCCTTGAAAAGGAACTGGCCCGTCTCGGATTCCGCCTCTCCTATATAGGTTCTCGCAGCCGCGGCCTGAACTACGGGCTCGCTACCAACAAGCCGCAACCGAGCCTCACCCCGTTCACCGTGGCGCGCCGTCCCTATCCGCAGTTCGTCGGCACGTCCATCAATTTGGCCGACGGCCGCTCCAACTACGATTCCATGCAGTTCGAAGTGAAGCGCACTTTCGGGGCATTTCAATTCAACGCCCACTACACGCTGTCCAATCAATTGTCCGATTTCCTCAATCTCCAGAATCCCTACGACCACTACTTCTGGAATCGCGACAATTTCAATTCGCGCAATCGCTTCGTCGCCACCACCATCTGGGACGTCCCCGTCGGCAAAGGCCGCCGCTACATGAATGCCGCGCCCGCCGTTGCCGAGTTCATCCTCGGCGGATGGCAAACGCAGACGGTGCATTACTTCCAGGCCGGACAGTATTTCTCGCCCAGCTTTACCGGCTCCGATCCGTCAAATACCAACACCTTCGGAGGATTGCCGGATCGCATTGGAGAAGGTAATCTCCCTCCCGGCGACCGGCAAAAGGGTAGGTGGTTCGACGCGTCCGCGTTCGCTGTTCCCACCGCCGGACGGTATGGGAATTCCGGCGTCAACGTGCTGGAAGGCCCTGGGATGAAGCTGCATCACCTCTCCGTGGTGAAGGAGTTCAAGGCCACCGAACGCTTGAAATTCATCTTCCAATCTTCCATCGCCAACATCTTCAACACGCCGCACTACACGTTCCCCAACGGGAACATTTCACAACCGGGGCAGGTGGGGCAGATCTTCGCCCATCCCGGCGGCGGCGCACCACGCGAAAAGAGTGCATTCCGCGAAATCACCAACCGGCTGCGCATTGAATTCTAGCCGGCTGGCCGCAACTCTCCTGCTGGTATCCGCCGCCAACCTCACGGCGGCGGATGCCTGCAAGCCCTGCCACGCCGCAATTGGCGAAAGCTACGCCCGCACTGGCATGGCTCGTTCCTTCTTCCCCATGTCGCCCGCAGTCCGAGTCGAGGATTTTGCACGCAAGAACCGCTTCCGTCACGAACCCTCGCACAGCGAGTTCCACATGATCGAGCGCAATGGCCGCTTCTTCATGCGCCGTACATC
>CALFYN010000382.1 GCA_937952345.1 uncultured Acidobacteriota bacterium | reverse complement strand
CCCGGAACTCCGTCTCCACGACGAACGCCAAATCCACCTGCAGCGTGTTCGCCAGAAGAAACACCCGGTAAGTCCAGGCCCCGGCATGTATGTCGACATGATGCACGGCTCCCTGCTCGCCGTACATCCATTCGGTCCAATCCCGCAGTACGTCCCCCATCCGCGCATCGCCGCGCACACCGAACGCCAGATCGATGTCAGACCACACATCTTCCCGCGCCGCCGCGGCCGATCCCGTAATCGCCACCCCCGTGATGCGTCCATCGCTTGCGCCGCGTTCTACGAGTTGCGTCCGCAGCCTTGTTCGTTGTTCTGGAGTAAACATGCGCTCTATCTAAGAGCGTAAGCTACTTCTTCTTCCCCATCCCCCGCCACAACGGACGCCCCTGCTCATCCCGCAGTTCGATGGACAGCTTTTGATCCGTCACCTGCACCCGTTGCGCATACACATAGCCGTCCACCCGAAATCCCTTCACGGTAGCCGTCCCGCCCACCTTCGGATTGAAGTCCTTCTCAATCAGATACCGCATCGACCCCAGCACCACCCGCTCGGTCCCCTTCTCCGTCTTCAACTCGAGCGAAGGCATCGTCTGCATACCGATCCGCACCGCTGTGATCGTTCCCTTCAACTCCACGACCTCACGCCCATACATCGGCCCGACTCCTTCCTGCCCAAAGGCCAGGAGCGGAACGAATACCAGGAAGTATCGGCGTTTCATCGGGTGCCTCCGCAACCATCCCTTGCATTTCCTCTGCCAATCGACTTTCGACTGAATCAACACGCAGATAGTAGGTCAACTCACCCAACCTCAGGTGCAACCCTTGCGCGCAATCTCCCACCCGTTGTGCAGAAACTGCTCATTCTTAACGCCTGCGGCATGGCTTGTCAATTGCTACTACCCTAGGCTAGCCGTGAATCGCTCATCGCAACGCACGCTTCACTGGCTCCTGCCCGGGGCGGCGTTAGCGTTATCGGCGGTGCTGGTCTGGACCGCAGTGCGAACCTTCAGCGAACTCGACCGGCAGCGCATGGTCTACCTGAAAAGCCGCATCGCCGCCTTGGCCGGATTGCTCGAAACACTCCCCGCCGGATCTTCCGACGACAGCCTCTCCTCCATCCTCATGGAACAGGAACCCGCGCTCCTCGAATTGGCCATCCTTGAAAACTCACAAGGCCCCGATGACCCGCTCGCCCCCATCTGGGCCGGCCGCGAACTCTATCGCATGGAGTCCCTCACCGAAACGGGCGAGCGCATCTTTCGCGCCCATGTGCCCTTCCACACCGAACACGGCATGCACTTGGCGCGCATCGATCTCGACGAATCCTCCGCCGATTTCCTCGTCACCCATGCCCGACGCAACATCCTGTTCTCCGTGGCCGCCGGGCTGATGGCGATTTCCCTCGCCCTCGCCACCGCCTGGAGCGCACGCCGCGCCGCCACCGCCGAGCAACGGCAACTCGAACTCGAACACCTCGCCCACATCGGAACCCTCTCCTCTGTGCTCGCCCACGAGATCCGCAATCCGCTCGGCACTGTCAAAGGCTTCGTCCAACTCCTCGCCGAGCGCCTCGGCGAAGAACATCGCGAACTCATTGAGCCCGTCGAAAGCGAAGTCTCGCGCCTCGAAAACCTCGTCCGCGATCTGCTGCTCTACGGCCGCCCGCCCCAACCCGCGCCGCAGCCCGTCAGCACTGACCAGGTCGCCAACACAGTTCGAACCCATCTGCGTCACTACCCGCGCATGAATTGCATCTTCCATGTAGAACCGGCCAACTTCCGTACTGACCCGGCGCTCCTCGAACAGGCGCTGTTGAATCTCGTGCGGAACGCCGCGGAAGCTTTGCAGGGCAAGGACGCCGCTACACTCTCCGTCGACATTGGAGCGGAAGGCAAGTGGGTGCATCTGCGCGTCGCCGACAACGGCCCCGGACTCACCCCTGACGCGCTCGCGCATCTCTACGAGCCCTTCTTTACCACCAAGTCCATCGGCACCGGACTCGGTCTGTCGATCACTCGCAAGTTGGTCCGGACCCTCGGCGGAGAATTCAGCATTCGGAATCAGGCAGGAGGCGGCGCACTCGCCGAAATCCGGCTGCCGCTGCAGCCTGCCTAGGAGGCAATATGGAACAAATCCTCATCGTCGACGATGACCCGGGGTTCCGTCGCCTGTTGGAAACCATCCTGCGGACGGAAGGTTACCGCATCACGACCGCATCCTCGGTAGCGGAAGCTCTGGCGCAATGCCAGCAACGGAAATTTCATCTGGTGGTCTGCGATCTGAAATTGCCTGATGGTGACGGACTGGCGGTCCTTCGCTGGTCCAAGGAAAACGCCCCCGAAGTCCCGGTGATCATGATCACTGCCTTCGCCAGCGTCGGCACCGCC
>CALFYN010000381.1 GCA_937952345.1 uncultured Acidobacteriota bacterium | reverse complement strand
ACGTCGTAACCCTCTGGGGAGCGCAGCAGAACGTCATCACTGTCCTCAGCCTGAACATGCTCGACGATCTCAGCAGCGGCGGGCATCCACAAAACGAAATCTTCAAGACCAACCTCGCCAATTGGCTGGCATCGCCGAATGCCGACGTACCGGAGCCAGGCAGCTTCTCCCTGGCCGGATTGGCTCTTGCGGCACTCTGCTGGTCCGCCCGCAAAGGCCGGATGCCGTAGCCGTACGTCCTACCGAACCTCCGGAGCCCGCACGGCAATCTTCCGGAACCACGCCTTCCCATTGTGATGCTGCAAGGCAATCGACGCCGGCCCATGCCGCAGATGCGCCACCGCCACCGCCCCCACCGAACTCACCGTCGCCCCAGGATTCGCCGCCAGCGCCAGCGCCTTTTCCTTCATCGCCGCCCCTGTAAAATCCACACGCAACACCCGCTCCCCATTAATCCAATGCTCGCAGCGCAACGCCACACACACAATCCGAGCCCTGTTCCACTCCCCCGCCGGAGCCCGCGCCGGACGCTCCGGAGCCATCAGCCCATACAGCGCCCCCGTCTTCTGATCCGCCTTCGGAACCTCCGCACTGCCATCGTCCACCAACTGCAATTCCGGACCCACCGCAGCCGCTCCACGCGCAAAATCGGCCCCGCCCGTTTCATAAAACAGCGCATGCCGCACAAAGTATTTCACACCCGTATTCGTTCCCGGAGCCAGCTTATACTCAAACGAAAGATCGAAATCCGCGGGCACCGGCCGGCTCAGCAAATCGTGTCGCCCGCCCGTGGGCTTCCCCGTAGCGATCGCCCCGTCTTCCACCACCCACGACCCGTTCCCCGCCAGCCCCGCCGCCGGCTGCCACCCCTCCAACGATCTCCCATCAAACAGCATTTGCGCCGCCATCGCCCACAACAGCATCATCGCGGAGCCACCCACCGCACCGCATTCGCCACCAATCGCTGGTAGTGTGCATTGCCGAAAATCTGCGGCCCGTGTCCCGGCTGAATCATCACCACCCGCGACATCATGAAGGTTCGCGTCCACACCACCACCGGCATGCTCGTGGCGTTGTTCGTCACCATCAGCGGCTGGCTGCCGCCTTCCAAAAACACACGCCCATACGTCTCATCGAAAACATCGAAATTCGGAACCCCATCCAGCACCGGATGCTCCACCGCCACCTTCTGCAGCGGGAAATGTACATCGTGCAGAAACGTGAATGCGGGCAGCGCTCCTTCCCCGTTCTGCCGCATCCGGTATCCCGTGATTTCGTTGTACGTATCCCACGTCTGGTAGCTGCACAATGCATGATGCAGCACCACCACGCCCTTGCCCTGCCGGAACAATTCCAGAAAATTCTTCTGCTCATCGGCTGTAATCAGCTTCGGCATGTCGTACAACGCCACCACATCGAAGTCCTTCGCCACCGCCTTCGCGTACACCGTGCTCGTCGATCGCGGCGCGTGCTCCCGATGCTCCCACTTCCATTCCGGCCGGTTCGCGAACAAGTCGAAGAAACGCTTGTCGAATGCATGCCCGCCCGTCACCACCAGCAACCGCAATGGCTTCCGCGGATCCGCCGCCGCGGCCATCGATCGAAGCAACGTCCTTCGCGATACAGGCATGCTGTCAGGATACCCCACGGCTGCCGCGTTTTCCTCAGCCAACCCAAATGTGGTATTCCTGTGAATAGTAGGAGATCCACAAACTTCCCCAAGCACCGTTCTTCTTTTAAACCAAATTCCTGGGAATACCGAATCCTCCGCTTCGGAAAAGACTTCGACCTTCCCCGCCCCATCTACCAATTGTGCCAGGTCTTCGCCGACGAGCATGGCAACCCCTTCAAAGCCCGCCTCGCCACGCTCGACCAACTCACCCTGCCCGCCATGAAGAAACATCTCAAAGCCGTCGCGGCGGCCGTCGAACACCCCCCTCTGGCGGCCTCCAGCATCCGTGAACTCCACACGGAGAACGACGCCTACTTCCGCGACTTCGAATTCCCAAACCTCACCGAACACGAAGCCGACCTACTGGTTAGCCTCCTCCGCACCGCCTGGTTGAGCGCGGATCAGGAAATCCCCTTCGAGGAATACATCCAACACATTTTCCAGAAAGATGGCATCGAGCTAGAGAATTACAGAAAACCCAATCCCGAAACCGAAAGCTGATCCGCCCCCCTACCCATCCACGTCCCCCAACTTCTCGCGCATCTCCTTCATCCGCGCCCGCATCCTCGCGAGCACGCCCGCCATCTCCGCACGCCCGGCGAGATTCTGCAATTCCCACGGATCCTTCTCCGTATCGAACAACTCCTCCCCCGCATGCCGCTCCAATGTCTCCACCAGTTTCGCCGCCGCCCCATCCGTCCGGCCTTTCGCCACCCACGTGTCATACACATCGCGATGGCTCTCCGGGATTCCATCCACCAGCGTGAAATGCGTCGTCCATCGCCGCTCCGGATGCAGATTCAGCACGTACTTGTACCGCAAATCCCGCAACCCGCGCTGCGGAAATACATTCATCTCCCCATCGCCCGTATGGCTCGCGAAGATCTCCGTCCGAAAACTCTTCTTCTTCCCCAACAACACGTCTTGAAAGCTGCTCCCATCCAGCCCCGCCACCGGCTTGCCGCCCGCCACATCCACCAGCGTCGGCGTCACATCGGTGAAAGAGATCATCGCATCCGTCACCGAATTCGCCCGGATCCGCCCCGGCCACCGCGCCACAAACGGAACCCGCAGCCCGCTGTCGTACACCGTCCATTTCGAATGCGGCCACTCCGGACCCTGATCACTCGTGTACACAAACAGCGTATTCTCCTCGAATCCGTGCTTCTTTGCCGATGCCATCACCTCGCCCAGCCGCGCATCCGTAGACGTGATGTCCTGATAGTAATTCGCCATCGCCGTGCGCGTCATCGGAGTGTCCACCGTAATCGGCGGCAGCGGAATACTCTCCGGCTGGTACGTACGGTTCTTCTCCCAAACCACATGCGGACCGTTATCCGCGCAGATCAAACACAACGGCTGCGAAGCCCGATTCCGCGCATGCTCCGCCAGCAATCCGTCAATCACCTTCGTGTCCAATCCCTCTTGCCGGTATTTGCGCAATCGCCCCGGCACCGGCGGCAATACCGCCTTCACATATTCGAAATCAAACACCTCCACCGGCCCCACATGCGTCTTGTTGGCCAGCACCACGCGATAACCCAATTCCTTCAGGTATTGCGCAATCGACCGGATCCCCGGCTTGCTCCGCGTATGGTTCCCCATCAACCCGTTCCGCGCCGAATGCAGCCCCGTATACAGAATCGCCCGCGACGGGCTGCACGTCGGCGATGCCGCGAATGCCTTCGTGAATCGCATCCCCTGCCCGGCGAGCGCATCCAGATGCGGCGTCCGGATCACCTTGTTCCCATAACACCCCGCCAAATCCCATCCATGGTCATCGGACAGGTAGAAAATAATGTGGGGCCGGCTCGGCTTGCCTTGCGCGAATGCACTCGCACCCATCATCCAGCTGAATTGTCTTCGCGTGAGCATGTGACCCATGTATAGCACTTCACCGCGCAGTCTTTGCAATCGCCCGCCTTGACACCCCCATCATCCGCGCATCATCATGTCTGTCACTGGACCCCCAATCATGACCGATCCGCAAACCCTCTCCCGCCGCCAGCTCCTCGCCGCGGCCGCCGCCCTTCCAGCCCAGGCGCAGCAACAAAGCAACCGCCCCAATCTCGTCTTCCTCTTTAGCGATCAGCAGTCCTACGATATGGCCGGCTGCTACGGCAACTCACAAATCCAGACACCTAACATCGATCGCCTCGCCACCCAGGGTGTGCGCTTCAATCGCTGCATCTCCAACGCCCCCGTCTGCACTCCCTTCCGAGGCCTGCTCCTGACCGGCCAGCATCCGCTCTGGTCCGGTGCGCTTGGCAACGATCTCCAGATCGTACCCGGCAATGGCAAATACTTCGGCGAAGTCCTGCGCGATGCCGGATACCGCCTCGGCTACTTCGGCAAGTGGCATCTCTATGGAGGCGACCGCGTCCGCCCCATCCCCGCCGGCCCCTACCGCTACGGCTTCGACGGCGATTTCCTCACCAACAACTGCACCACCCTCTTCGATAAAGAGCGCGCCTACTATTGGGATGAGAAAGGCCAGCGCCAGCTCTACGGCGATTGGGAGCCGTACGCCCAAACCCGCCAGGCCATGCGCTTCCTCGACAAAGCCAAACAGAACGAGCCCTTCGCGCTCTTCCTCTCCTGGCATCCGCCGCACAACTGGCAGGGCGCCGAAAAATACCCTGTCCCCGCCGATCTCGCGTCACTCTACGATCCCGCTTCCATCAAACTCCGCGGCAATTGCCAGGACACCCCCGAACGCCGCGAAGCCTATCAAGGCCATATGGCCATGTGCACCAGCGTCGACACCTGCGTCGGCTGGATCATGAAGAAACTCGACGAACTCGGCCTCGCCACAAACACCATCCTCGTCTTCACCTCCGACCACGGCGATTTGCTCATGTCCCACGGACTCCCCGGCAACAAAGGCCGGGTCGAAAATGAGTCCATGCACGTGCCCCTACTCGTGCGCTGGCCCACCCGCATTCAACCGCGCGTCTCCGAAATGCCCATCGGCGCGCTCGACCTCATGCCCACCCTGCTTTCTCTCCTCGACATCACCCCGCCGGACACCTGCCACGGCCGCAACCTCGCCTCGTCCATCCGATCCGGCAAAGACGTCATCGCCGAATCGCTCCCGCTCTTCCTCATGGTCCACGATTGGCGTGGTCTCTACACCCCACGCTACACCTACGGCTATGCCGTACCCTCGCCGACGCCCAATTGGTGGAACCGCAATCCCGGCCGCGATCCCGAATCGCACAACCGCCTCTACGACCGCGACACCGATCCTCTCGAAAAGAACAACCTCTTCCACAGTCCCGCGCACCGCAAACTACGCGACGAACTCCACCAGCAAACCCTCGACTGGATGAAAAAATTCGGCGACACCGGCCTCTCTTACCCCGAAATCGTCTCCCGCGCCGAACACGAAGAAGATCTCGACCTCGACCGCCGCCGCATCCTCACCCGCAACGGCGCCGGCAAACTCAAGGGCCGCCCCATCGACTTCCTGTAAGCACAGGCTCTCGGCCCAGCATCCATCAAATCCGTGTACACACAAGGCAATAATAGAGTTGACCGACAGCTATGTTAAGCTCGACAAGAGTTCTTCAATATGCCGATTTCACTTATCTACGCCATGGTGCTCACCTGCGATAGAGTGTTGATCGAGAAGGACGACGACACCGCTTCTGCTATCAGAATGGTGGATATATTCTTCGTCCCCTCAAAAGAGGAAGTCTCTGAATGTGCGGTGTTATTGTCTATTCTGGCGGTTACCAGATTCATCGAAGCGGTGCCAATCGAACACAGTTTCCAACTTCAACTTGAGCGTCCAAGTGGAGAGACGAAATTTATTGGGGAACCTCACCGGTCCAGTGCGCCTGGAAAGTACGAGAATACTCCATCCGGCATTTCATTGAGACTCCAACTTCCCGTTGCTGCGAAAGAGATGGGTGTCCACTGGATGCACTTGTGGGTGGATGGCGAAAAGGTTGCTTCGGCGCCTTTTACACTGCTACCAGGTTCGGCACGGGAAGCGAAAGATCCGAAGCAACAGGAAGTTTCGGAAGAGAACTCTCAAGAGGAAAATTGAAGGTCTTCGATGCCGAACGCGAAGGTTCACGTGGCTCTGTGTGGTGATCGGGAACATCTACTACATAATTCACCGCAGTTGATTTCACTTCTACCGAGAATCGCATTCTCCTCGAGGTCCCTTTACGCCACGCGTCAACGAAAGGGCGAATGGCAGCAGTCATCTCCTGCGCAATTTCCGGCTCTCCAACATCACCATCGGAGAATGCGGATAGTACTACATCTATCGCCGCTACGGCATCGAAAAGAGGGTGCCCCTTGGGTCCGCGATATCCACGCGCCGCTTCGTGGAACCAATCTTCAAACCGATCTAGATCCCCGTGCTGAAGCATGGCGTCGATCTGTTTCGAGATTTGTTCAACGGTCAGCATGAGAATGCCTCTATGAGCATTATACGCGTTTGCCCAGAACACATGTGCCGAATGTTCAATGATAATCGGATCTGGGAGCGCGCGAAAGCGGGAGAGTTTGATTACCGCATAGATGCAAGGCCAAAGAAGATCCCATTCA